>JAEWQS010000056.1 GCA_023399095.1 Bacillota bacterium | reverse complement strand
CAGGGCGAGCAGTTTGAAACGCCGGAATCGGTGATGACGTATTCGAGCGGCGGCTTCAACGGCTTGAGCGCGCACTTTCACGACTTTGTGAACAACCATATCGTGCGCGGCGACTGGAAGGGCAAGGAGCGCCCCATACTCATAAATAACTGGGAAACGCACTTTTTCAAGTTCAACCAGAGAAAGCTGCTGCGGCTGGCGCGGCAATCCAAGCGCCTTGGCATCGAGCTTTTCGTGCTGGACGATGGCTGGTTCAGTGCGCGCAATGACGATTTTGCGGGGCTTGGCGACTATGGAGTGAACAAAAAGAAGCTGCCGCAGGGCATGCCGCGCTTCGCGGAAAAGATACGCAAAACAGGGATGGCATTCGGCCTGTGGTTTGAGCCGGAGATGGTTAACGAAAACAGCGAGCTTTTCCGCGCACATCCCGAATACGCGGTGCGCACGCCCGGCAAAATGCCTGCGCTGGGGCGCAATCAGCTTGTGCTCGATCTCTGCAACCCCGTTGTACGCGACTATATCGTGGAATCCGTCGGGCGCATACTCGACGAAGCAAATATCTCCTATGTAAAATGGGACATGAACCGCCACATCAGCGACGCGTTTTCACCGTTGCTTGCTAATCAGGGCGAGTTCTTCCACCGTTATATTTTGGGGCTTTACGACGTGCTGGAACGACTATTCCGGCCCCGCCCTCACATACTGCTTGAAAGCTGTTCGAGCGGCGGCAACCGCTTCGATCTTGGTATGCTTTGCTTTTCGCCGCAGATATGGGCATCCGACGACACCGACCCGATTGAGCGGCTCAAGATTCAATGCGGGCTATCGTGCCTATATCCGCTCTCCACGATGGGTGCGCATGTCTCGGAAGCGCCGCATCAACAGACGCTACGCCACTCGCCGCTCACCACACGTTTTAACGCGGCTTGCTTTGGGTGCCTTGGCTATGAGATGGATTTGAAATATTTGACGCGTGTCGAGCGAAAAGAAATCAAGGAGCAAATCGCGTTTTACAAGGCGCACCGCCGCACCTTCCAATACGGGCGGTTCAACCGGCTTCCTGCGCACAAAGGCAACAAGGTGCACTGGCAGTGCACCGCCGCAGACGGCAGCGAAGCCATCGCGGGCTTTTTTCAGACGCAGGCGACAGCAAGCGAGGGCGGCGACTTTCTGCCGCTGACGGGGCTTGACCCCAACGTGCGCTACACCGTGAGCACGCGTCCGCAGAGCGTTTTCATCAAACGATTCGGCGGTCTCGTCAAGCACATACTGCCTGTGTCATTAAACCCCGACGGCATTGTGCTGCGCACCTTGGGCCGCTTTTACCGCCTCACCGACTGCGTGGAGCATTACGAAGCGTACGGCGACATGCTTAATGCGGGGATACGTCTTAACAACCAGTTTGTCGGCAGTTACTACAACGCACAGACGCGGCTGCTGGGTGATTTCGGGTCGAATTTGTATGTGGTGGAAAAAGAAACGGATCAGTCTTGAGTTTTTAATATCACATTAAATGGCTTAACTAAAGAACTTCCAGAAAAAAGTACGAATTCAGAAGATAGTTTATTTGATATTTGACGCTCAGCCTGAAGAGAAACCTTTTAACCCGCGAAAATGAGATGTGTCCCAAAGCATAATCGCCCATCAGCTTATCAAAGCTTGCTTTTTCTAGCCCTGTACACACCGACTTAAAATACCCCCACACATGCTGTGCTGCGTTGACGGCATAGCCTTTGTTTTCGTCTGCATATAAGGACGCTTCGATGATATCAAAGAAACCAAGCGCGGGATAAGAGGCTTTGTCCTTTAGCATCTGGCGAATCCCTGAATAGCCCGATGGATTTTTTTCGAGCACCAGGTATTTATAAAGACTCCACTGCCTCTCCAGTTCAGAGATCTTGCCGTTTCCTTTGAGGCAAAGCGCACATTTGATAACAGAAAGATTCTTATCCTTCACCTCAAGCATCACGTCGATTTGCTTATCGGGCAGCGATTCGCAGAACGATATAAACTCTCGCACACGAATTGTCTGCGAATGGGCGCCCGCTCGTTTCGTCCTATCCTGCTGTGAATAATGGATTTTCTGAGCACCGTCTTGCCCACGCCATGTCTGTTGACAAGCAGCTATCCATTCACTTGGAGACAGAGAATCGCAGCCGTTGATCTGGTGATGCAGATTATCGAACACGACAGGCACGCCCAGCGCATGCCCGGTCTCCAGCACATCGGCGATATGAAAATGTCGATCGTCGTTCTCGATCACAAGGCGTTTTTTCACCGCGTCATCAAGATAAGCAAAATGCGTGTGAAATCGCTGCAATGATCGTCTTTTATCTCCAAACACGCCCCCGATATGCAACACAATTTTATGCTTGCTTTCCATGCCAAGGCTGCTCAGCACGCGCTCATGATAGACAAGATCGTCTATGCATCGCGAAACCACATCGGGATTCATGGAATTCAGCACGCTATACTGCCCCGGATGCATAGACACTCGCATATGCGCATCCCCGATGGTTTGCCCGATATGGAGCAACCGCTCCCGAAATATGTCCTGCCATGCAAAGGATGCTGCCGGATGTGAACCGAACGGAATCAGATCCGAGCAAATGCGGTACAGCCGAATACTGTTCTCCACGTTGTATTTTACTATCACTTCCAGCGCATGAAGATTCCGCTCCGACAGCGTTTTCAAATGCTCCAGCGTCGCGTTATCGAGTCGGCACGTTCTCATTTTTGTATCCGGCACGCCCAGTGCCAAACACGCATATCCTAAATTCAAATTAATCTCCATAATGTGATATACTTGCTGTTTGTTATGTTTTGTTCTTTACTCATAAAACACACACCACTAAACTTCTCCACTTAGCCACAAAACTATTGTGGTAATTATACCCAACAAGGGAGTGACGAAACGCATTTTATATGGTAAATTAGCATATAGACCATGGTAAGAGCAATATGAAAGCAAGGGTAAAAAAAATTGTGCGAATTTGTATTTTGTATTCCTTAAAATTTAGTTATGCGATACATTATTATACAACACATAACAAATAATTCCAACCAAGCCGCAATGCATGATCTCAAATAAAATCATAAATCGCGAATCTATGATCTTTGATTATAACAAGAGCATAAGCTCAATAAACCGCCAAAAGTTTTATTCCGCCCTGCCTACGTCCATCGGCCTGCCAAAATTTTGTGACATAATGCATCAACACGAGCGAATTTGCTATAAGCCATCTTTGCCACAATCGAAGCGATTAAGCGGCCGAAAATTGGTTGTGCGGGGCTCGATTGCAGCCAATGTCAGCAGTGCTCATTATAAATTACCTGGCATTCATCACGCTCAGACAAGAAAAACATGGTATAATTGCGTATTGATTCTTTGCTTATAGGAGGCATTAACCATGGAGTTGAGAGAAGCTGCAAAAGCTGACTTGCCCGCGCTGCTTTCGCTGTATACGCAGTTCAAGAATACGCCAATGCCAGAGATGGATGAACGGATATATGGCATATGGCATCAGATAATGGACGATAAGAATCATCACGTGATCGTCGGCACGGTGGACGGACAAATCATGTCGTCGTGCGTGCTGATAATTGTGCCCAATTTGACGCACGATCAGCGCCCTTATGCGCTTATTGAAAATGTCATCACCGACGCAGAGCACAGAAAAAACGGCTATGCGTCAGCCGTTTTGGATTTCGCGAAAGACCTCGCGAAGCAAGCAGGGTGCTATAAAGTCATGCTAATGACGGGCTCTAAGCTGGAAAGCACATTGCATTTCTATGAGCGCGCCGGGTTTAACAGTTTTGATAAAACCGGCTTTGTGCTTTGGTTTGGTTGAGGCCATTTTCATAAAACACGTTTTATAGCATCTATCGAGTGTCAAACGTTTGAACAAAGCGTACAAATATGGCGATATTGGGTTATACTAAAAGCAGTATTTTATTAAACAACAACAAGGAGCGATACATGAAAAAAGGCTTATTGATAACAGCCGCTATTATGCTTTTGCTGGCAGGCTGCTCAAATACGAACAATACGCAGCCCTCTCCCTCACCATCCCAGGCAGCAGCCGTTCCCTCAGCAATCAGCGCGGTGGAGGGAATAGCCGCAGATCAAGTGGCCTTCATCGATTATTATGATACAGCAAGCCCGCCCGATTATGATGACGGCAGCGGCTCGCCACAGGTGCCACAGGTGACGTATTCCAAATCGGAAGACATACAAAGCGTGCTGGATTGGCTATCTCAACTCAAACTCACAGCGCAAGCACAGCTGCAAAGCTCGGCCGCGCCCGGCGCTTGGTGCCGTTATGAGATCAGGCACTTCGACGGCAGCAAGACCTCACTCTCGTTTGTGGATAACACCGTCACCTTTGACGGCGGCAGCTACACTTATGAAGACCCGTCGGGCATCGATCCGTCCAAAAAGATTTATACCTATTGGATGGCACCTCAGAACCACAGTTATCCCGTGGGCACAGAGGAAATCATCGTGGAGCTTTTCAATC
>JAEWQS010000154.1 GCA_023399095.1 Bacillota bacterium | reverse complement strand
GGTGCCGCTGACTCCCGGCTGAATCATGCCGTACATTCGGGCAATGGCCATGTCCCTGTCTTCAATAATAGGGAACGGTATCTCTATGCCTGTGTTACGGTATATGTTGATAATCCAAGCGATATGTAAGAATTTGAGTCGATTGAGAGACCAAGCAACTCCGCATTTCTGTCCTTAAAATCCTGATAGCGTTGCGCAAATGCAATGAATTCCGTCGTACATACAGGCGTTAGTTCTGCGTCGTAGAATGTGGTTTGCAAATCTAGAGAGAGTCTGTATTGCTAAACGAACTGATTCCGGGAGATAAAAATTTGGTTCAGTTCTACATACTTTTAAAAATCAACATAATACTATCGTACCCCAGACGGCATGCCTATAGTTCACATCTATACTGCGGATGGCTAAAAGCCTGTTTTTAAGGGATATTTACGGCTTCAACTAAATTAAATTGGATGTAGTGAGCGGTGTGGTACTCGCTGAAAGCACGATGGAACACATGAAGGCAGAACTGGTGGTTCAGACGATTAAGAATGCGGTAAAGCGTTGGCATCTGCCTGAGGGGACCATATTTCACAGCGACCGGGGATGTCAGTACACATCATCAGCGGTGAGAGAATTATTAAGGAAGTACCAGTTACGTTAAAGCTTCTCCCGGGTTGGTAAGCCGGGAGGCAATGCATGGAGCGAGAGCTTTTTCAAGAAAGAAACGATTCACTGGCGCTGGTTTCCTACTAGGGCGCAAGCACTAGAAGCAGTGTTTGCATACATCGAAGGGTTCTACAACACGCGCAGAGTACAAAAGAGGTTAGGCTATCTTAGCCCTAAGCAGTGGCTGAAATGCTGGATGGAAAGGCAATTGAAACGAACTGCTTAGCAAATTGTCCGAAAAAGTGTTGACTTCACATATCACACGAAAATATCACATGAAATCCAGAGAAATCAACATCATTATGGATAGTGCCCTCGCCACACTTTCACCTATGCTGTCCTCAGATTAATCGCCAAATAATGCTATTCGCTCACCTGCTTAGCCGATTTTGATTACCGCTTTCACCACGTCTTTGGCATTGCCGACCACAAAGTCGAATGCTTCCTTCACGTGGTCAAAATCGAACTCGTGGCTGACGATTCTCTTCACATCGATCGCACCGCTCGCAATGGCGTTAATCGCAACGGGATAAAGATTGCGGTAACGGAATATCGTTTTGACCTGTCCTTCTTTGCCCATCAGTTTCATGAAGTTAAAGCAGGTCTCATCTTTGGGTGTCATGCCCACCAAAACCACGGTGCCGCCTCTTGATACCACATCCGCTGTTTGTTTGACGGTGATCTCAGAGCCCGCCGTCTCAATAACCACGTCTGCCCCCTGCCCATTGGTCAGCTCGTCTATTTTTGCAAGGATATCGCATTCTTTGGCGTTGATTGCCTCCGTCGCACCCAGCTTTCTCGCCATTTCCAGCCTGTTCTCCAGAATATCCACAACGAACACCTTGGATGCGCCCCTGGCTATGCACGAAAGCAATGTCACAAGACCGATGCAGCCCGCGCCGAATACCACGACGGTGTCGCCCAGCTTCACCTCACCCATTCCGGATGCGTGCAAACCCACAGCCAAAGGCTCAACGAGCGCGCCTTCCATGTTAGATACGTTATCCGGCAGCTTGAAGCACATATCTTCAGGATGAGTGACATAGTTGGTGAACACGCCATGATACGGAGGTGTCGCAAAGAACTCCACATCTGCGCACAGGTTGTATTTACCTTGCTTGCAGAATTTGCACTTTCCGCATGTCTTGCCCGGCTCCAACGCCACGCGATCTCCCACGGAAAGAGTATTCACCTCGCTGCCGACTTCGACCACTTCACCTGCGCATTCATGGCCCAGTACAAAATCGCCCTCCACAACAAAGTCGCCGATGCGGCCATGCTGATAATAGTGCACATCCGATCCGCATATGCCCACGACGTCCACTTTGACCAGAACATCATTTGGGCCGGGTGTCGGCATAGGCACTTCCTTGGTGAACATGTTATTGGTTCCACTCATAAATACCGCTTTGTTTGTCATATTGATTCCTCCTTACTCTCTTTCTGTTAGCCTCTTGCCATAGACTTGCTTTTCAAAGCCAGCTTGTCAATCGACACAGCGAGAATCAAAACGCTTCCTTTCACCACCCACTGCCAGAATTCTGGAACGTTGAGAATAACCATACCATTCGCAAGAGTGCCCATTAAAAGAACTCCGACGATAACACCGCTCATGCGCCCCTCTCCGCCGCTGACGCTGATTCCTCCCAGAACACAGGCAGTAATGACGTCCATTTCATATCCGTCTCCTGCTTTGGGCTGTCCGGAATTGACGCGCGCCAGAAGAATGAGTCCCGCAATCGCATAAAGCATTCCTGCCAGCATGTATACTTTATAGATCACTTTTTTCACATTAACGCCTGAGAGGCGAGAGGCTTCTTGGTTTCCGCCAATTCCGTAAACCGATCTGCCAAACACCGTTTTGTTGAGTACGAAATAGCCCACTGCAAAAGCAATAATCATAAACAAAACCGGAACAGGGATAACCGTAATATAGCCTTGTCCTATAAACGTGAACCCTTCCGGCACACCATACACCGGCAATCCGCCCGATATGATATACGCAACGCCTCTGAGAATCGTCATCATGCCCAGCGTCATAATAATTGGGGCTATCTCAACCTTGTTTATAAAAAATGCGTTAATAAAGCCAGTCAGTGCCCCAATTGCCAGTGATACCACCACCGCAACTATCGGATGAATGCCGCCAGCCATAATCAACGACGCACTGACTGCCGACACGCCTAAAACCGAGCCAACCGAAAGATCCATACCACCCGTCAAAATAACAAACGTCATGCCCACGGCGCAGACACCCACAATTGAAACTTGTCTGAGTATATTGAAAATATTGTTTATTTTCAGAAACGACTTTTCGCTGACTGCAAAAAATATTATCAGGATAACCAGCGCAAAGAATATGCCGTATCGTGACCAATCAATTTTTCTTTTCATAGAAACCTCCACAACATTAATTTATGGACAAACCTGATGACAACTGAAGCACTTTCTTTTGTGTTGCTTCTTCCCTGGTCAGAACGCCCGATATTTTGCCCTCATGCATCACGACAATGCGATCCGACATGCCCAGCAGTTCGGGCATCTCTGAAGTGATCATAATCACGACTTTGCCCTGCTTCACCAGATCGTGCATCAGGTTATATATCTCCTGCTTTGCACCAATATCAATGCCTCGCGTCGGTTCGTCAAAAATCAGCAATTGGCAATTAGTAAACATCCACTTTGCCAGCACAACTTTTTGTTGATTACCGCCGCTCAGTTGTCCGGCTTTCTGAGCAAGCGAGGACACCTTAATCTTCATCAAGTCGCGGTATTTTTTAGCTTGTGCCTTGTCTTTGGCTTTATTGATAACGCCCCAGCGCGATATTTGCTTCATATTGGCATAAGTTGTGTTCTCAGTAATGGACATCTTAAGAAGCACACCCTGCTTTTTCCTGTCCTCGGGAATCAACCCGATCCCTGCATTTATCGCATCCCGACAGGATCGGATTCTGATTTTTTTATCATACAGATAGAACTCGCCGCTTTTGATTTTATCCGCTCCAAAGAGCGCTCTGGCGATCTCGGTTCGACCAGCGCCAACCAATCCCGCCAATCCGAGTATCTCCCCCTTATATGCTGATAAATTAATATCTTTCAGGCGATTAGTATTGAGATTTTTGATTTCCAGCACTTTTTCCTGGCGTTCATATTCTTTTTTGGGAAACTGGTCATGAATGTCGCGGTTAACCATTGTGTGAACCAATTCATTAATGTTTGTTTCTTCAACCCGCATGCTTCCTACATACTCGCCGTCTCTGAAAATAGACACCTTATCACAGATCCTAAAAATTTCCTCCAATCTGTGCGATATGTATACAATGGAGACGTTTTGCTTTTTTATACGTTCCATAATGGCAAAGAGATGTTCGACTTCTATATTGGTTAACGGCGCTGAAGGTTCATCCATAATGAGCACTTTTATATTACGCGAGACTGCTTTGGCAATTTCCACAATCTGCTGATATCCCACGCTGAGATCCATTACTTTTGTATTTGGGTCTAGATTTACTCCCAGTTCATTAAGAATTTCTGATGTTTTCTTTTCAATCTGTTTAAAATCAACGGAGGCTCCCTTTGTGGGATAACGCCCATAGAAAATGTTTTCTGCTATACTCAAATACGGAAATAAGTTAAACTCCTGATAAATCGCAGCAATACCCATATTTAACGACTTTATCGGTGAATTGTTGATAACAGGTTTTCCTTCAAAAATGATCTCGCCTTCGGTAGCAGATATGGCTCCCGTTACGATTTTAATGAAAGTAGACTTTCCCGCACCATTTTCGCCGACAATCGCATGAACCTCTCCTTGCTGGAAATCGAGCGACACATTGTTAAGCGCTACAACTCCAGGGTAAAGTTTCTTGATATTTTTAAGCTGTAGAATTGGTTCGCTCATGCATTTGGCCCTCCTTGCATACGCAATCTGAAAAATCGCACATCTGTCAGACGCCTGCATCCCGGATAATCCGTGATGCAGGCGCCCAAACACTTACATATCAGTAGTTGCTGATGTTTTCAGATGTAACCGGAATAAAGTCAACATATACGGGATCTGGTTGAGGACCTTCCTCAAAAACCTTCTTGGCCAAAGCCAGGAATTTTTCACCCTGATTGTAGGTACCGATATCGGCGGTGCCGACGTACATGGAGCCTTCTTTGATTTTCGCAATCGCTTCCGAGTTGGCATCACAGCCCACTATACACACTTCGCCGGCCTTTTTACCCGCTGCTGCCATCGCTTCATACGCGCCCAAAGCAGCCGCGTCGTTGCCACATACGATAACATTCAGGTCAGGATTGCTCGTCACCATCGTCTCAGCCGCCTTCATACCCGCCTCGGGAGTATTTCCGGCCTGCTCGCCAACGATTGTGACATTTGGCGCAATGGAAGCCAAACCATCTTTGAGCCCCTGTCCACGCTCGGCAAGCGCAGTCACTTCAGGCACATAGATATACAGCACCTTTGCATCCTCTTCGTTCGGGAAGTTTTCTTTTATCCAGTTACCGGCAATAACGCCTGCTGTAAAACCATACTGATGCTGGTCAAGCGTCAGGAATGCGGCGCTTCCTTCCACAAACTCGGACCAGCTGATAACGGGAATACCCGCCGCCTGCGCTTCCTTCACCGCATTCTCCGGTGCAACCGGATCAATTGGACAAATCACGATGATATCCATTCCTTGGGTTACAAAGTTTTCAATTGCCGTCACCTGAGCCGTCGCATCCGACTTCGCATCGTTCACATACAGCTCAATACCGTATTCCGCCTGATGGTCCTGTATGCCTTTGATTAAAGTGGCAAAATACTCGTTGGTCAGATCCTGCACCGTAAAGCCAACCTTGAGAACCTCGCCTGACGATTCGACAGGTGCTTCAGAGGCCTGCGCATCGTCAGATACATCCGACGTTGCTGAAGGCTTAGACTCCACAACCGGGTTTTCCATAGAGCATGCTGCCGCACCAAAAACAAGCGCAACCACAATCAAAATTACAAACAACCTTTTCATTATTTCCCTCCTGTATGATAAGTATTTTGCATTTCATCATGTGAAAAGCAAAACTTATAAAAACAATCTATCGCCCCAGTACAACTGGAACATTTTTTGGATGGACTGATCCCAGAAACCCCATTCATGTTCACCGTTCCATTCCTCGTATACCAGATCTATGGAGAACTCCTGACACATGTCTCTGACTTCTTTGTTAACAGGGTACAAAAAATCCTCGGTACCGCACGTCATATACAGCTTTGGCCTCCTGGCCATTCTGCTGGCTTCTCGCAGAACATACGGTATTGTGCTTTCAACGGGTATCTTCATATCGGATCCAAAGATAGCCTGCACATCCTTTTTCATCCCTTCTACAACCGGAACGGTCTCTACCGGCATCTCCATTAAGCTCTGAATATCATAAGCGCCGGAAAATGCGCCGCAGTATCCAAACACCTCCGGATTTTTGAAGGCAGTATATATAGCACCGTATCCCCCCATAGACAGCCCTGCGATCATGATATCCTCTCTTGCCACCGAAGCCTTAAACATTGACTCCAGCAATTTCGGCAATTCATGAGCTATATACGAATAAGCATTTTGTCCGTAGACCATATTATTATAATAGCTTCGCTGCACTTCCGGCATAGCCACGATGATGTTATATTCTTCCGCATAACGTTCAATCGACGTTCTTCTATACCACGCGCTTGCATTATCTGATAAACCATGTAACAGTATCACGGTCTTCGGGAGGGAACCTGCGATGTATTTTCGTCCATCTTGAGGTACGATGATATTAAGCTGCGTATCCATCAACATAGACCTCGAGTATACGTTCCCCGTAAAGAAAGCCAATTGTCCAATCCCCTCTCCGATGCACTTTTAGTAATGCCTTTTGTTAATGTATTTTGTTTATGTTTTTATTATACTTATCGATTTTCATATGTCAAGCAGGAAATAGCGCGAAAATGACAAATTAATCGCCATTTCTCAATACAAAAAATAAGCAGTTTGCTTTTTCTCTCAATATGTTCTATAATTGCTTTTATAAAACATGTATTTAGTATGAAGAGGTCGCAGATGGTCAAAGACAAACTAAACAATATCGAATTGAAGAAAATTAACCGACACCGTATTTTCCAACTGATGTATCAGACCGAAAAACTATCCAAGCAAGAAATTGCGGTTGCACTCAACATGAGTCTGCCGACTATTTCGCAGAACATCAGAAGCTTGGAAGAGGAAGGTCTTATAAAGAAAGTCGGCACTTTGGAGTCAACAGGAGGCCGAAAGCCCGAGGCCATAACATTCAACTCCTCTGCGCGTTATTCGGTCGGCCTGGATATCTCCTCGGACTTTATTGTCCCCGTGATTGTCGATCTCTGCGGAAACTTGGTCGTCAGCGAAAAAGTGTCTATCACCTTCTCCGAAAGCGACGCTTATTTCAAGCAGGTTGGCCAGATCATCGATAACCTCATTCTCAGATCCGGAATTGAATGCAGCAAGGTGCTCGGAGTCGGCATTGCGGTTCCCGCAATTGTATCCGAAGATAAGCGGTCGATATGTCACACATCTATACTCGGCTTCGCCAACGGAACCAGCGAACATTTCGCCCGATTTATACCTTATCCTTGCGAGCTGTGCAATGACGCCAATGCAGGCGGGATAGCCGAGCTGTGGATCGAGGAGGGTTGTGAAAACGCAATATACATATCATTAAATAATACTATCGGCGGCGCGATACTCTTTAATAATCAACTTTATCTTGGCGAAAATCAGCGCAGCGGAGAGTTCGGGCATATAACGCTGATAAATGACGGTCGAAGCTGCTATTGCGGTCAACGAGGTTGTGTAGACTCTTATTGTTCTGCCAGCATCTTATCCAATACCGCAAACGGTAATCTGGACGATTTTTTCAAGCTGGTCCGACAGGGAAGCGTCCACCATGTCAATCTGTGGAGAGAATACTTAGAACATCTGGCTATCACCGTTAACAACTTGCGCATGGTTTTTGACTGTAACGTAATATTGGGGGGCTACGTGGGCGTCTACATGGACGAACATCTCGATCTCCTGCGAAAAATCATATCAGATAGAGAAACCTATGAATCCTCCGGATTGTACATTCAGGCTTGCAGATACAAAATTCATGCGACTGCCGTCGGTGCCGCGCTGGTTTTCATAGAGCGTTTTTTAAAGGATGTATAAACCCTAGTTTGGTGAATATCTCTTATTATGCTTATTAGCCAGACTGAAAATGTCCGGCTAAACACACTTGTTGTTTCATCGCGTTGGCTATTGAATGACTCTCCGATAACATTATGATGTTATCGGAGCAAAACAGTATCACCGGAGACTAAAACTTTATCTTTCTCATTGCCCGTCGCCATGTGGTAATACTTACTGGCATAGCCATAGTTTAATATCTATCCAGTTTCTCTACAAATCATCTTTTAGTCGTCTAACCGCAATTGAAAATTGCGGAAAAGAGCTTGATGCTGTGGTTGTAGATTCTTTTCTTTACTTTTTGAAACTAATCGTTGCTGAGGAATATAGAGGTTCCACAAAAATTCTATGCCGCAGAACTTACCGGCGTTAGTTCTGCGTCGTAGAATGTGG
>JAEWQS010000117.1 GCA_023399095.1 Bacillota bacterium | reverse complement strand
GCGTACAGATCAACAGCTCGTTTATCGCGGCGTGTCTGACCATCGTGGGTTATTCCATCAACGATACCATCGTGGTGTTTGACAGAATCAGAGAAAACACCAAGAGATACGGCATCAAGACAAAAACACGCAAGGAGGTGGCAGACCTCAGTATCGCAGAGACGCTGCCAAGAACAATCAACACCTCGCTCACAACGCTGGTGACGATTCTTGCGGTGTACATTTTCGGCGTGCAGTCCATCAAGGAATTTGCGCTTCCGATTATCGTGGGTCTTATCTCGGGTACATATTCGTCAATATTCATCGCGAGCCCGACATGGGTTAAGCTGCTGGAAGCCAAGGATCGTAGGCATCAGCATAAGGTTTCAGGGCATAAAAAGCCAGCTGCAAAGAAAGCGTAATCGTGAAACGACATTAATGAAACAAAAAAGCCTTTCCTTTTTACAGAGTCCCCGAAAAACATGTTTTATGGGGGTTCACAAAGGGAAAGGCTTTTCAGTATTTATAAAACGACAGGAAGGGTTCAATCGTGTTAAGCTATGCTGTGCGGCCTGCTTTGGCGGAAAGCACAAATGAAAAGGTGACTGCGATCAAGGCGGCAACAGGCTTGAGCGAGCCGGTGGCAGCCTTGCTGTGCCGCCGCGGCATCGACACACCAAATGACGCAAAGCGGTTTTTACATCCGGGGCCTGAACAGCTTATCGATCCGTATCTGCTGCCCGATATGAATGAAGCAGTGGAGAGGATTAAACAGGCGATTACCGGTCGAGAAAAAATTACTGTGTTTTGTGACTACGACGCGGACGGCACCACAGGCGGTTCTGCGCTGTACCTGTTTCTAGAAAGCGCGGGTGCCGATGTGCGCATCATGACGCCCAACCGCCACAAGGAAGGCTATGGCTTAAACCCTGCGGTGGTGGAGCAGGTCGCTGCGATGGGCTGCACGTTGATTGTCACGGTGGATTGCGGCATTACAAACGTGAACGAGACACAGCTTGCCCGAAGCCTTGGTGTGGATGTGGTCATCACAGACCACCATGAATGCGGCAGCGTGCTGCCGGACACACCGTACATCATCAATGCCAAGCGTGCGGACAGCATATATCCGGATGCCAACCTTGCGGGCTGCGGGGTGGCTTTTAAGCTTATTCATGCGCTTTCAACACTGGCTGAGGCGATGCGTTATATCGACCTCGTCGCCATCGGTACCATCACGGATATTGTGCCGTTACTCGGTGAGAATCGCGTGATCGCGCATTTGGGCCTTGAGAAGATGCGAAAGACCCCTTCGGCAGGCATTGAGGCGCTTGCGCAGGCCTCCGGCATCAATCTTGAGGAGATATCGTCGTTTGGCATCAGCTTCGGGCTGGGGCCGCGCATCAATGCGGCAGGACGCATGGATACCGCCGAGGCGGCGATTGATATACTCAAAAGCACCAAGCCCAGCGCAGAGCTGAGTCGGAATGCGCAGCAGCTTTGTGCGCTCAACGACGCACGCAAGAAGGATGTCGAGGAGATATTGGCGGATGCGGAGGCGATGATCGATGCAAGCGGCTACCACAGTGACCCCGCGATATTGCTCGCCCAAGGAAGCTGGAACGCGGGCGTCATCGGGATTGCCGCCGCCAAGATAGCGGAGAAGTACACAAGACCTTGTGTGCTGTTCGGCGGAGAGGAGAGCCTTGTGGGCTCCGCACGCAGCATCGAGGGCATTAATATATACGAGGTATTAAGCATATTCGCGGACAGATACGAGAAGTTCGGCGGCCATTCGCAGGCGGCAGGCCTCACCATCGCGCCGGATATTCTGGACGACCTGCGGACAGACGTCTGTCACTATATCAAGCAGCATTATGACGAAAGCGCCTTTGTGAAGCTAAAGATGTATGACATGGCTTTAAGCGCGGGCGAAATCACGCGCGGGCTCGTGGAGGATTTAAAGCGTCTGGAGCCGTTCGGACAATGCAACGAAAAACCCGCCGTGGCTGTGCTCGGCGCGGCACTGGAATCTCCGCGGTTTGTAGGAAAAAATCAAAAACCTCATTTGAAGTATACGATTGTGCAAAAAGGGCGCAAGCAGGACGCGGTCTCTTTCTGCTACAAGGATATGCATGCATTGATTCCGGGTCGTGCGGATTTTCTCTGCGAGCCGGGCATCGACAGCTTCACCAACCGAACACAACTGATCGTGCGAGATATTGCGTTTTATCAGGATGAGACACTGGCGGATAGCTTTTTGGAGGCGCACAAGGAAGACTTTGCTCAAGGATTCTTAAATGAAATGACGGCACTTGGCCATTGGAACGGCACGGCGCTAAGTGAAACCGAGTTTCTTGATAAGTTGACAGGAGCGATGAATGAAAGCCGCTTCGGACTGTGTGTCAATGTACAGACGATTCCCGCGTTCAGGCGTCTTTTAGACCTTACGCCTGTTAAAGAAGCGCTGAAGCAGGGACGTTTGTTGCTTTGGGATCATAAGACGTTTTCGCCGGATAATTGCATCGCTTACGGAGAGGCGGCGGGGCACACACGGTTCTTGAATGTGGGAACAGGGCGCTCACCTGCTTGGTTTGACGATGCAATGCTCGGTGCTTACAAAAATCATGCACGGCAGTATTTCCTGAACCGCAATGAGCTGCTGACTGTCTATCGCCAAATGGGGTCAATGCCGGGACGCCCGCGAACGGTGAACGAAATTGCGCGCAAGCTCTCCCGTTCTTCGGACACCATTGCTTTTGCGGTGCGCGTCTTTACAGAACTTGAGTTGCTCGCTGTCGACAAAAGTGATAGAATACTGGCATTAAACGCTGGGCAGCCGCGCAAGGAACTGCGGCAGAGCCCGTGTTACGCAAGCTTTGAGGACTTATTGAATGGATGATAAAAGCAGAAGCTTACAGTCGCTGAATGAAAAGGTAAAAGAGAATTACAGCAAGGAAGATCAGGCTTTCTTTGACAAAGCGTATGCTTTTGCGGAAAAAGCGCACGAGGGACAGATGCGTCTTTCGGGCGAGCCTTTCTTTATGCATCCGTACGAGGTCGCCAGCATTCTTGTGGATCTGGGTCTGGATATCTCCACAGTGGTGGCGGGGCTTTTCCACGATATCGTGGAAGATACCGACGTGACGCTGGAGTTGATCAGCGCACAGTTCGGCGCGGAGACCGCTCAGATTGTGGACGGTGTGACCAAGGTCGGCAAGGTCAATTTCTCGTCTAAGGAAGAGCATCAGGCGGAGTATCTCCGCAAGATGTTTCTTGCGATGGCGAACGATATCCGTGTGATACTCGTCAAGCTATCAGACAGGCTGCATAACATGCGCACGCTCAAATACCAGAGCGAAGAAAAACGCTTGGAAAAGGCCAAGGAAACGCTGGAGATTTACGCGCCGCTTGCACATCGCCTTGGTATCAATACAATTAAATGGGAGCTCGAAGATCTGGCGCTCAAATATATCGATGAAAAGGCTTACTACGAGATCGCGGGTAAGCTGACAGATACACGCGCAGAACGCCGCGAATATATTAACGGTGTGGTCGAAGAGATCAAAGACCATTTGCAGAAAATTCATGTGGACGCCGATATTGAAGGGCGGCCCAAGCATATATACAGCATATACACGAAGATACATAAAAAACACAAGACGTTTGAGGAAGTATATGATCTTATTGCGGTGCGCATTGTGGTGGAAACCGTGAGAGACTGTTATGCCGTGCTGGGCACGGTTCATACCGTATGGAAACCGATTCCCGGGCGGTTTAAGGATTATATCGCGGTGCCCAAGCAGAACATGTACCAGTCTATCCATACCACGGTGCTGGGTCGCGACGGGCGTCCTTTCGAGGTGCAAATTCGCACAAGCGAGATGCATTCCACAGCGGAATACGGCATCGCGGCGCACTGGCACTACAAGGAAGGCACATCGCACGGCGATATGGACAAAAAGCTCGTGTGGCTCAGAGAGCTGCTCGAGTGGCAGACGGATACCAAGGATTCACGCGAGTTCATGGAGACGCTCAAGATCGATTTCTTTTCCGATAAGGTGTACGTGTTTACGCCCAAGGGCGACGTCAAAGAGTTCACCCAAGGGGCGACGCCGCTGGATTTCGCGTACGGTATACACAGCGAGATCGGCAACAAATGTATCGGCGCGAAGATCAACGGCAAAATCGTGCCACTGACTTACCAGATGCAGTCGGGTGATATCGTCGAGATCATCACGTCGTCTTCGTCCAAGGGACCGTCCCGAGATTGGCTCAAGGTTGTGAAAACCTCTCAGGCTAAGAGCAAGATTAAGAACTGGCTGCGCAAAGAGTATAAGGAAGAGAACATCGTCAAAGGCCGCGATATGCTTGAGAGAGAAGCGCGCCGACGCGGTTTTGATTTAAAGACGCTTTTCAAGGCCGAGTGGCTTAAAGACATATACAAGAAGTTCACGCTTCAATCGCCCGAAGATATTTACTCGGCCGTGGGTTATGGCGGCATCACAACAGGACAGATTCTGCATAAGCTCGTCGAGGAATACCGAAAGGAGAACAAGCCCCTCTTTGAAAAGCCCGTGACACAGGCGCGGACTGCGAAAGCGGGCGAATCCAGCGGCATCCTCGTCAAGGGTTACGACGACATGCTGGTGCGGTTCGCAAAATGCTGCAACCCCGTGCCGGGTGACGGTGTCGTCGGCTATATCACGCGTGGGCGTGGCGTATCGGTGCACCGCAGCGACTGCTCCAACGTCACGACGGAGGATTTTGAATCGGGTCGTATGATTGAAGTAAAATGGTCAACAAGCGAAAAATCGAATTACAATGTGGAGATACAGGTGACCGCTGAGGACCGCACGGGCCTGATTGCGGAGGTATCCAACAAGCTGTTCAGCATGGGCTTTTCCATCACGGCGGTCAACGCGCGCATGGGCAAGAACCATGTGGCCAATATGGTTTTCGGTTTCGAGATATCCGAGACATCACAGCTTGACGCCATCATTAAATCGTTGAAAAGCATACCCGGCGTGCGGGACGT
This sequence comes from Bacillota bacterium, assembly GCA_023399095.1. Classification (GTDB taxonomy): domain Bacteria; phylum Bacillota; class Clostridia; order Christensenellales; family SZUA-584; genus SZUA-584. The sequence goes on along the minus strand of JAEWQS010000117.1, from coordinate 7,154 downwards.
GTTCCGCATCCACAAATAATGCCATGATAGCGGTGGTAGAGCGCGTATCACGGGCGCGGGTCACAGTAGACGGGCAGGCTGTGGGTGCCATTGACAAAGGCTTGCTGCTGCTGCTAGGCGTGGCGCAGGACGACGACAAAAGTGATCTTGACTATATTGTGCGAAAAACCGCGAATCTGCGTATTTTCGCGGAAAACGGCAAGATGTCAAAAAGCGTGAAGGATATTGGCGGCGCGATTCTTGTCGTGTCGCAGTTTACGCTGCTGGGAGACGCGCGAAAAGGAAACCGCCCGGACTTTGGCGCCGCGGCGCAGGCAGATGACGCGCGTGGTTTATATGAAGCGTGCATCGAGGCGTTTCGTGCGGAGGGGATTCACACTCAGTCCGGCGAATTCGGCGCGGATATGAATGTGGAATCGTTCGGAGACGGGCCGGTCACAATATTGCTAGACAGCAAACGAAGCTTTTAGGGGAGGCAAAAATGAAAGTTGTGCAAATCGCGGTGGGAGAAATGATGTCCAACGCGTTTGTTGTATATATGGAAGGTTCGCAAAAGGCGTTTGTAATCGATCCGGGCGCGGATTATCCGCGCATCAAAAAGCGGCTGGATGACAACGGCATTACCGAGGTGACGCACATACTCCTGACACACGGGCACTTCGACCATATCGGCGCGGTGGCACAGCTTAAGCAGGAGACGGGCGCGGCGGTGTGCATACACAGGCGCGATGCGTCCATGCTGCAAAGCGATGAGAACAGCCTCGCGGTGGTAGCGGGGCTAACGATTGAGAAAGTGAAGCCCGATTATATATTTGAGGGCGGCGAGATCATCGTCGCGGCGGATATCGAGGTGGAGGTGCTGCATACGCCCGGTCATTCGGGCGGCAGCGTATGCTACATCGCGGAAGACGCCTTGTTTTCAGGCGATACGCTTTTCTACATGTACTGCGGCCGCACTGATTTTCCGGGCAGCGACGCGGCTGAATACGCGTATTCGCTGCGCAAGGTGCTGGGCAGCATCAAAAAAGATTATACCGTGTACGCGGGGCACGGTGTCAAAACGACGCTTTTTGCCGAATTCAGAAATAACCCGTTTTTCGCACGATGACGGCGCTTTACACAACAACCCCCGCATATTTCAACGATATCTGCGAAGCGGTGCGGCTGTTCATCGACACGCGCCGCATTGAACAGCTGGAGACTGCGGCTGCGCCCAGCGAAGGATATGCGGTGCTGCACACGCTTCGTGAAGCGGACGGTTTACTGATCAGTACCGCGCGTTTTTTTGTGGACGGTGCACAGGCGGCGGAAAATGTATTCACAGGAGTGCTGCCGCAGGGCGAGCTGGAAAAGAAACGCGAGGCCAAGCGCGCTTCCAAAATCAGCGTGTACAGGGCGCTGCTTATCTTTTTTAAAACTCCACTGCCTTGGGGCTCGCTTACGGGCATACGGCCCACAAAGCTGCTGCGAGACAGCGAAGTGCTGCTGGGCACTCCGGGCGCGAAATCGCTCTTTTTAGACACGTTTGATGTGTCACCGCAAAAGTATGAGTTGGCAAAAGCCATCGTGGACGCACAGGCGGGGCTGTATCCTCAAAACGATGAGCTGGATGTGTATATTGGCATTCCGTTTTGTGTGACGCGCTGCGCATACTGCTCATTTGCGTCTTACACGCCCGATGTGTTCAAGGATGCTGAGACGCAATATGTGGACGCCTTGCTCAGTGAGCTTGCGTGCACTGAGGAGATTATCGGCAGCCGGCATGTCCGTGCGCTGTATATCGGCGGCGGTACGCCGACGGCGCTGTCTTTACCGGGTCTGGAAAAGGTGCTCGTTCGGGCGGCGCAGATCGCACGCAATGCAGATGAGTTCACTGTGGAAGCGGGCCGCCCAGACACCATCACGCAGGAAAAGCTGGCGCTGATAAAAGCATCCGGCGCGCGCCGACTCAGCGTAAACGCGCAGACGATGTTTGACGAGACCTTGCGGCGCATCGGCCGTCAGCATACGGCAGCACAGTTTTTTGACGCGTATGAAATGGCCAAGAAGACAGGCTTTGATGCGATAAATGTCGATTTAATAGCCGGTTTACCGGGAGAAACACAAGCGCATATCGAAAAGTCGCTGAATCAGGTGATCGGTTTGAAACCGGATAACATCACGGTGCATACGTTGGCTGTCAAGCGCGCGTCTGCGTTTGCGGCGGCCAACATGGACGCGTTTCCGACGGACACACAAAATGCGGAGTCTGTCGCCAAAGCGCATGATATGCTGGAAACGGCGGGATACTATGCTTATTATATGTATCGTCAGAAATATATGAAGGGCAGTCTCGAAAACGCGGGATATACACGGGCAAGCAAAGCGTGTCTTTACAATATCGACAACATGGAAGAGCTTTGCGATGTGCTCGCATTCGGTGCCGGTGCGATATCCAAACGGCTGTTTGCGGGCGGCGCGCGGATTGAACGTGCGGCCAACGTTAAAGACTTGCGTGGATTTATCGAGCGGCACAGCGAGATGGCGGATGCAAAGCGGGCACTGTTTGAAGACGCGAAAAAAACAAGTTGACATAATCCCGCGCGTAAAATATAATTTTACTCGTTGACGATTGCCTAGGGACAGGTAGAGATATGAATATTGACATTGCCAAAGCTCTTCTGGATGAGGGCGATTTATACACATCGGAATATCAAGGTGCGTTTGAAGGAATTGACTTTTTGGGCGAGCGTTATGATTTTCCGCAAGGCATCAACGTGACGGCGGATTACCGCTTTGACGGAGAAGGCGTGATAGTGTCTGGCCGTTTTGACGCGCAGGCCACCGTGAATTGCGCAAGATGCTTAAAACCATTTCTGTATACGATCGGTTTTGGATTTGCCGAGTATTATAAAAAGCAGCCGGAAGAAGGAGAGTATGAATTCCACGGAGAATCCATCGAGCTCGACCGGATGCTGGAAGACAATGTGGTGGTAAACCTTCCTACGCGCTTTTTGTGCCGGGAGGAATGCAAAGGTCTTTGCAGCCACTGCGGGAAAGACTTAAATGAAGGCGAATGCGGTTGTTTGCCCGAGGCGGACAGTGCCCATCCTTTTTCAGGTCTTTCGAAACTGTATGATGACGAGGAGGTGTAGATAAATGGCGGTACCAAAGAGAAGAACATCCAAACAGCGCAAACACACAAGAAAGTCGGCGAACTTTAAGCTGACAGCGCCCGGCATCGCGGCATGCCCGCAGTGTCACGCAATGAAACTGACGCACAGAGTTTGCCCGACATGCGGTTTTTATAACGGACGGCATGTCATGGATACTGAAAAAACAGAGAAAGCGCAGTAAGCGTTTTTGTCTGGCTTTAAGCGACCCCAAGAGCTATGCCTTTCGGGGAAACCGAAAATGAGCGGGTGCCGTGAATTGGCACCCTTTTTGTTGTATGGTTTTTAATCAGTCCAATAGGTTTCTCTTTTATAGATGGTCGGATAAAAAATGTTGCAATGGTATTGTATTTTTTATATACTACCCATAGATAAATGAAGTGAAGAGGTAATCGATTGAAAGTCATTGTTGATGCCATGGGAGGAGACAACGCGCCGCAGGCCGTCATAGAGGGATGCATATTAGCGCTTAAAGAGCTGCCCGCACTTCGCATCACGCTGACCGGGCCTCAGGAAATTATCGAAAAAGAACTTCACAAATATGATTTTGATGCGTCACGCATAAATATAGTCAATGCGACAGAAGTTATAGACATGGCTGAACCGCCGGTGGAAGCGATACGCCATAAAAGCGATTCATCGCTAGTTAAGGGGCTTCGTCTTTTAAAAGAGGGCGAAGGAAGCGTTTTTATTACGGCGGGAAGCACAGGCGCCACCATTGCGGGTGCCACATTGATCGTTAAAAGACTGCCCGGGGTCAAAAGACCTGCGCTGGCACCGTTGCTGCCTTCCAAAACCGGCAAAGTGCTGCTGATCGACTGCGGCGCAAATGCCGAATGCAGGCCGTCGTTTCTGGCACAATTTGCGCTGATGGGCAGTGTGTATATGCAAAAGGTGGAAGGCATAGAATCACCGCGCGTCGGGCTCGTCAACAATGGGTCTGAAGCCGAAAAGGGCAATGAGCTGACCAAGGCGTCGTATAAGCTTCTAGAGGAAATGCCGATACATTTCGCGGGAAATGCCGAAGGGCGCGATCTCGTGTCGGGCGATTTCGATGTGATCGTCTGCGACGGCTTCACCGGCAATGTGATACTTAAATTTATGGAAGGTGTGGCGGGCGTGCTCATGAGTATGCTTTCCAAGGAGCTGAAAAGCTCCACGCGCACAAAGATTGGCGCGGGGCTGGCAATGCCTGCGTTTAAAAGCTTTAAAAAGCGTATGGATTACACCGAATACGGCGGCGCGCTGCTGCTGGGCGTAAACGGTGGCGTTGTGAAAGCCCACGGGTCGTCTAACGCCAAAGCGATTGTTAGTACTTTGCGGCAGGCTGTCAGTTTTATTGAAGGTGATGTCGTGAATGTAATAAAAGAAGAGATTTCAAAAGTAGCGCTTAGTGACTAAATAATGTGTATACAGGAGGCTCGCAATGGTATTTGAAAAGGTTAGAAAAATCTTGTCCGATCAGTTGGAGATTGACGAAGAAACCATCACAATGGAATCTGATCTCGTTGAAGATCTGAAGGCCGATTCGTTGGCAATCGTCGAGCTTATCATGGATCTGGAGCAAGAATTCGATCTTGATATTCCGGACGATGAACTGCCCAAGGTAGTAACGGTGAAGGACGTTGTGACCTATATCGAGAAAAACGTTGGCGGTTTCTAAAGTTGTAAGGTGCCCGGAGCAACAAATTTTGACTCCGGGTATTGCTTTTTCCCTGCTTTTTGGGATAAGCATTACGGTGGATTTTGATGACGGATGTCGATAGTTCCGGACTGGAAAAAAGCATAGGTTATTCTTTTCATGATAAAAAGCTTTTAAAAAGAGCTTTTATTCATGCTTCGGCAGATGCGGGAGAGAGCTACGAAAGGCTCGAATTTCTGGGCGACGCAGTGCTTGCTCTTGCAGTGAGCGAGCATCTTTTTTTTGAAAGGCCAGAAGACCCTGAGGGCGTGCTCACCAAGTGCCGCGCGGCGCTGGTGAACGAAACGGCGCTCGCCGAGGTGGCAAGAAACCTTGGTATCTGCGAGTATTTAACGCTGGGCCGCGGCGAACGCAATTCGGGCGGAGCGGATAAGCCATCTATACAGGCCGATGTGGTGGAAGCCTTGATCGGTGCTGTTTACGTGGACGGCGGTTTTGAAAAAGCCAAACGTGTTGTAAACAAGTTGCTGGAGAATAGCTTTCAAACAGTGCTCTCGGGCGGCGGTTTTCGTGATTTTAAGACGCGCCTGCAAGAGTATTACCACAAACAGGGAGTAAGCGACATACGTTATATCGTATATAAAGAAGAAGGGCCCCCACACGACAGAATGTTTTATGTGAAGCTCATTGTGAAAGGCGAGGAAGTCGCGCTGGGACAGGGAAGGTCTAAAAAATTTGCGGAACAGAAGGCGGCAAAGCAAGCCTATCTGAGCGCAGTGAAATAGGGGTGGATTCAATGCTTGACTATTCCAAGGTAAAGGCAGTGGACGAGGCGGTCTATGAAGCCATGATGGATGAGCTTGACCGTCAGGAGAACAATATCGAGCTTATCGCTTCTGAGAACTTTGTATCGGAAGCCGTGATGAACGCGATGGGATCTCACTTAACAAACAAGTATGCCGAAGGTTATCCGGGCAAGCGGTATTACGGCGGCTGTGAGTTTGTTGACGTGGTGGAAACACTCGCGATCGAACGCGCAAAGAAGCTGTTCGGCGCGGAGTTTGCCAATGTGCAGCCGCATTCGGGCGCGCAGGCGAACACAGCGGTGTATTTTGCGATGCTGGAGCCGGGCGATACGATACTCGGCATGAGCCTTGCGCACGGCGGCCATCTCTCTCACGGCAGTCCAGTCAATATCTCGGGTAAATACTTTAATATCGTTCCGTACGGCGTGAGTCAGGAAACCGAGCAGATCGATTATGAGGCGCTGCATGAACTGGCACTGCAGCATAAGCCAAAGATGATTGTGGCGGGCGCAAGCGCGTATCCGCGCAAGATCGACTTCAAGCGCTTCCGTGAAATCGCCGATGAAGTGGGTGCGCTTCTCATGGTGGACATGGCGCACATCGCAGGCCTTGTGGCCGCGGGTGAGCATGAAAGCCCGGTGCCATGGGCGGATTTTGTGACCACCACGACGCACAAAACATTAAGAGGACCGCGCGGCGGGATGATACTGTGCAAGGAGCAATATGGCGCCGCGATGAATAAAGCGATTTTCCCGGGGACGCAGGGCGGCCCGCTTATGCATGTGATCGCCGCCAAAGCCGTGTGCTTTGAAGAAGCGTTTTCGGATTCCTTCAAGAGCTATCAGCACCAGATCGTGCTGAACGCCAACGCACTGTCCGAAAGCCTTCAGAAAAACGGTATTCGGCTGGTATCGGGCGGCACTGACAACCATCTGATGCTTGTTGACTTGACGGCACAGGGCATCACGGGCAAGGAGCTCGAAGCGGTGCTGGGTCTTGCGGGCATCACGGTGAACAAGAACGCGATTCCGTTTGATACACGCAGCCCGTTCATCACAAGCGGCGTTCGCATCGGCACACCTGCCGTTACCTCGCGCGGTATGAACGAGGATGATATGACAATGATCGGCGCTTGGATATCTGATGTGGTTCATCGGCGCGAAGACGCGGTGGACGATGTGCGCAAAAAGGTGCTTGAGCTGTGCGCAAAGAGGCCGCTTTATAAATAGAAAACTTTAGCCATTGATAAGGCCCCGTCTTCCAACACATTTGGAGGACGGGGTTTTTGCATCAAGAAATGTATAATACCCCACTCAAATCTCTCCCTCAGTCTGCTATGCAGCCAGCTCCCTCGTCAGAGGGAGCCATTTTGCCTCCCTCTGACGAGGGAGGTGGCACGAAGTGCCGAAGGGAGAGAAAATTGCTGGTGCAGTGAGTGCAGTTTGCTTGACACCTAGAATGGCTGATATAATTCATTCAAGGTGAGGTAAATGCAATGGACAAAAGACGAATGTTTGACCGTGAGTTCAAAGTTGAGATTGTAAAGCAGGTCAT
>JAEWQS010000101.1 GCA_023399095.1 Bacillota bacterium | reverse complement strand
GCCTTTGCCTTACTCCTCTTTGTCTTCGCATTGGAAAAATTATAATATAGCCATTTTGCGCTGTCAACTCAAATTATCGTTTTGAACAATCAGCCCTAATTGCGTTTTTGCTGATTCATCCTAATATTTCTGTAAATCTGTAATTTTCCACACAGCCACAGCAGCGCATACAGCAATACTAATTAATAATATCGTTATTCCAAGTGCCTTTTTCTCTGGCTTCTTTTTCAACAAAACAACTCCAACAACGACACCAGCAACAGGCATAATATAATAAACAAAAAAAGATATAATGAAAGCGAAAGCCATAAGCATAGTTAACAATGAATCTTCGTTCATCAACAATTACCTCTATGATATAATAAAAACTTATAATTAGTTTTACATAACAACTAGTAATTCCCTTTTCGGATTTAATTCTATCATAATATTATATTATTGGAAATTTTTAATAGTCAGAATACCGAATTAATCAGCGCTTCCTTACAATAGGTATTGTTCTTGTTGTTATACCTTATGTTGCGTCGTGTTCTCAAGATGATATAATGTTCTAATCATATATCACTTATAAGGCGGTGACTATGGAACTCCTTTGGATGATACTGTCGGCGGTGCTGCCGGGGCTTGTATTCGCGCTGTTTATCATATTTATCGACCGTTATGATAAAGAGCCAAAACGGCTGCTGATAAAGGTGTTCATATTTGGCATGCTCGCCACCATTCCGACGATCATCGCGGAAACCATCGGGCAGTACTTCAACATATTCACAGGGCTGTTCGGCTTGCTTTTTGAGGCGTTTATCGTGATCGGCCTTTCCGAAGAGTTTTTCAAACGCCGCGTGGTGATGCGCCACGTCTTTAACCACCCCGCGTTCAACGAGAAGCTGGACGGCATCGTGTATTGCAGCATTGCGGCACTCGGCTTTGCCACGCTGGAGAACGTGTTCTACATCATCAATTACTCTGCATCCGTGCCGGATATATGGATCACGCGCGCGCTGCTCAGCGTACCTGCGCATATGCTGCTGGGTATCACGATGGGTTATTACCTTTCGATGGCGCGGTTTTGCAGCGAGCCGGGCAAATGCATCTCCTATATGAAAAAATCTTTGTATGTTCCAGTAATTCTTCACGGCGCTTTCGACTTTATACTCATGACCGACCTGCCGCTTATTTCGCTCACGCTGATTCCGTTCGTCGCGGTTTTGTGGATATTAAGCATCATAAGGCTGCGTCGGTATTATAAGGATTCCAAAGAGCAGCACAGATAGTTCCTGATAACGTGTTATTTCACTGGAATAGCGGGTTTTCATATGTATTATTTTACATTGACCTGCACTCTTCTTATTGTATACAATAACTGTACCGCTATACATTTGAATAATACCAAAGGAAGGACACATATGAACAGGGAACTCACTCCGTTTAATATAAAATCGACCCTAAAAAAGCTTCTCTGGCTATTGCCGGGGCCTGTTTTCTATGTGCTTTTTCGCCTTTCTTTCCTGTGGCCGTCGTTTACGGAAGCTGTTTATTCACGAACCATTTTTCCGGTGATTGCACAGGGGCTCTCCACCGCGACAGGGCTCTTGCCCTTTTCGCTTGCGGAGCTGCTGCTGTATGCCTTCATATTATTCATCGCTGTCTATTTAATACTGATGATTGTACAGTCTATCCGCGCCAAGAAAAAATGGTGGCAGGAATTACTCAACCGCTTCATCGTTCTTTTGAGCGTCGCTTCCATGATATATGCGCTGTTCGTGGGGCTATGGGGCTTCAACTACGCACGCCAGCCGCTGAGCAGCACGTTAGAGCTTAACGCCTACCCCGCCACGGTCAACGAGCTTTATTCCACAAGTGAAGCGCTTGTGGGTCAGGCCAACGCACTGCGTTCGTTGGTTCCCGAGAACGAAAACGGGGTTTTCACGCCCGCGCTGTCCAGAACGGATATCATGAAACGCATCCCCGTGGAGTACAACAACGCCGCAACGCAGTCGGGACACAGCTTTTTAGGCGGCAGCTTTGGGCGCGTCAAACCGGTTCTATATTCAGAAGGCATGTCGTGGTCTTATCTGTGCGGCATCTACTTCCCCTTCACCGCCGAAGCCAACGCGAATGTGGACGCGCCGCTTTTGCTGTTCGCTTCTTCCGCTGCTCATGAAGCGGCGCATCAGCGCGGCTTTGCGCGCGAGGACGAAGCCAATTTTCTTGCGTACTATGTGCTGTCCTACTCAGATGAATACGCCATGCGCTATTCCGGCACAATGCTTGCGCTGATTCATGCCATGAACGCGCTTTACGGCGCAGATAGTGACAAGTACTTCGAACTGCGCAAGGAATATGCCGATGGCCTGAACAGAGATTTAAGCGCAAACAGCAGCTTTTGGCAGCAATATGAAAGCGAGGTCAGCGAAACCGTTCAGGAAGTTAACAACACCTATCTAATGGCGAATATGCAGCAGGACGGCGTCAAAAGCTATGGCCGCATGACCGATCTATTAATCGCGCTGTGGCGTAGCGGCGGCATCACGACGGTGGAGTAATAAAAGAACAAGCCTTCTGCTTTTCAGCGTAGGAGACTTGTTTTAACCCTGAGACGTATTTTACTTTATTGTAATTTGCGTGTGATGTTCTTTTGATCCAAGTACCTTATGACCTTAAAGCATGTGATGATGACGATCACAAACGCGGCCAATGATGCGGTTGAGAAGATTAAACCAAAAGTTGATGAAAATATGGCTATGAAACTATCTGCTTGAGGCATATCAAAATCTCCATTCTTTATATTTAATTCCATTATAATATTATTTTTTTCTATTAAGTGTCAATATATGAATGGTGTTTTGTTAATGTATCTTTATTATTCAATCATATTATAATTTCTTCTCATGTGATATCATGAATAATCGTTACATGCTATAATTGACAAAATGCTATTCCAAGAGCTTGATAAATTCGCGCGAAAACTACCATTGATCGCATTGTGACTCAGCAGTGGAATAGCGAATAGAAAGGTTGTTTATGTCTCACACACTCGCAATTGTATTTCCCCAATGGCAGGGAGCAGGCGACAAAGCCTTATATCACGGCGCTCTAGAAATGAAAAAGTTATTAACGCTGCCGCAAATTGAACAAATTGATGTCTCTCTTTCGGACAGTCTCACAACGAAAAACGGCATAATCGGATATGATGCGATAACTGAGCAGCTTACCACTGCTCGCATGGTGCTGAAGCAGGATAGCTGGGACAAGATACTATCCATTGGCGGTGGTTGCGATATTGAAATGCTCCCTGTTTCCTATCTGAATCAAAAGTACGGCGGCGATCTCGCCGTTATCTGGTTTGACGCGCACGGGGATTTGAATACATCCGATTCCTCACCAAGCCGCCTGTTTCATGGCATGCCGCTTCGCTGCCTCTTGGGCGACGGAGATGAACAGCTACGAAAAATCTGCTTCTCATATTTGCAACCACAGCAAATCGTGATGGCAGGCTGCCGTAATCTTGACGCTCCCGAACAGGCGTATATAAACGCAAACAACATCGCCTTTGTGTCTATCGGTGAAATCGAATCCAGCGGCAGCCTGACTGATACCTTGATTGAAAAATCATATCGCCATATCTATATCCATATCGACCTTGATGTGCTGAATCCTCAAAGCTTTCCTGCGGTGATGTGTCCCACCCCCGGCGGGTTAACCGTGGATGCGCTCGTAAAAACGCTTCAAGACCTGCAATCTCATTTTGATATCGCCGGAGTGAGTGTGGTTGAATACGTGCCCGGACAAAAAGACTCAAACAAAGCACTTCGATATATCATATCCTGCTGTGAGAATGTTCTGACAGACTAAATAAAACAACTTACATATCCCGCTCTTTTAAGCCGGAACGTTTCTGCGCCAATCTATGAGCCTGAAGAATCATATCTAAAAATGCCTGGCCAGTATGGCGAAGTTCTCGTTACGCAAGAGTTTTTTATATTTGTGAAGTATATACTTAAAAATGATCCATCCAAAAAGCCGCTTAGGTATATTCATTTTGACGATTGGAAAATAAGGCTCATCCAGCATGCCATGCTCTTTCCAAAACTCGCTCAACCGGCTTCGTGAAAATGCGGCAGCCTTTGCGCGCGATGAGTTATAATGCTTTAAAGTGTTAAAGAAAGGCTGATGAAGCCGTCCGCTTTTTACGTCATTATAAAAGATGTCGGCTAAGCACTCCAGGCGATTGACCACATTTATTGCAGGAGAATAGCCTCTGGTTGAGCGGCAGGCCATGCTGAAAGTCATCACATGGTTCACACCCCACGCATGAAGAATCTCTCTGATATAGCTCGCAATCGTCTTTGACGCCTTTCCCATGGATGTAGCGATCACAAGGGCCTTTTTTTCGAAGTAACGAGGCCGCAGCATAAGATAAGCAAGATGATCGAATAAGTTTTTAAGATGAGGCGTTACGGCTTTAGAGTAGGTCGGGGATAGTATGATAAGCGCATCTGCAGATTCAATTTTGGTCACAATATCCGCAAAAAGCGAGCGGTGCAGGCAGGCATTTTCACCACGTTCAAAGCAGCAGTAACAGCCTTCACAGAGCGGAATCTGGCGTCTTGACAGATGAATCTCTTCAAGCTCAAAATCGGCCTTTAGCTGTAAGTGATTGATCACCGTCATCGCCAGCGTATACGTATTACCCCTGTTGGGGCTGCCGTTAATTAAAAGGCATCTCATAGAACCTCTCTTTTCATTCGCAGTTTAAAGCTACGAACAATTGAGTTTCAAAAAAATGTCTACGATGGCTGGGTCGAACTGGGATCCGCGCAGACTTACGAGTTCGCGCAGTGCCTCATCCTTTGATTTTGTTGCCCTGTATGGCCGCTCATTCGTCATGGCTTCATAGGCATCAGCCACAGCCAGTATACGGGCCATAATAGGAATGCTGCTGCCTTTCAGTCCGTTGGGATAGCCGTTACCGTCAAATCTTTCATGGTGTGCCAACACGCTCTTTGCGATATAAGCCGTGTCCGTAGAAGCAGAAAGTATTCTAAAGCCCACTTCAGGGTGCCTTTTCATGTCTATCCATTCTTCTTCAGTCAATATATCGGGTTTGCTGAAAAGCGTTTCGTTCACCGCTATTTTGCCAATATCGTGCATGCGTCCAATCAGACTGATTTCGTTGATCTCGCGGTCGGAAAGCCCCATAGCATGTGCAATACTGGATCCGATTTCGCTGACATGGCTGCAATGCAAGCGTTCTCTATTGTGTTTTTCATGCAGCGTCGATAGAATATTATTGATTGAGCTTCCGCGCATATACGGACTCTCAAAGCTTTTATTACGGTACATAAAGGCTTCTGCCTTGTTGATTATTGACTTTAAGTTCTCATCCGGATTGTTCTTGGTGTCGTATCCCACAGAAATTGAACAATCAATCGCATTAAGACTGTTTTTCTCAGCTAGCGCTTTGATCTCGCTGCATACATTTCGTGCTGCGCTTTCATCTGCCTTTGGCATCAGTATCATAAATTCATCGCCGCCGGACCGCGCCACGATATCGCAGGAGCGGCACGCCTTAACGAGCACAGCCGACATGCGCATCAGCAGCTCGTCGCCAGCGCTGTGTCCAAACGCATCGTTGGTGAGTTTAAGGCCGTTGACATCACAGTTGATGATGGATATAGGCAGATTCTCTTCGGTATCGATTTTTCGCAGCATTTGATCAAAGTATCGCCTGTTGTAAACGCCTGTCAGCGCGTCGTGATACACAAGATAATCGATTTTTTTCTGTCTTTTCTTTTGCTCTGTGATATTGCGAATCACGAGAACAGTACCGATAATCTGTCCGTTTCCGTCACATATCGGCGAAACGGTATGCGCGATAGGCACTTTTCTGCCGTTTTTGCACAGCAGCTGAATTCCGTTACTGCGCGAGATAATGCGCCCTGTATGAAGTGTTTTTTCGATGAGGCTGGGGCAGGGATTTTTTCTTTCGCTGACTGTTTGCACAACATCATCAAACGGGCATCCCTTTGCTTCCATCTGTGTCGTGCCGGAAAGTTGCTCGAACACAGTATTAACAGTCGTGATTCTGCCCTCGGCATCGGTGACAACCACGCCCTCACCGATGGACTGAAGCGTTGTACTTAGCAGCTCCTTTTCAGACTTGAGCGCAGCCTTTGCGGTTTCATTATCCGTCACGTCACGGTTGATCATGATGGCGGCCTGCAGGCAGCCGTTTTCATCTCTCACAGGCGCCGTGCTGTTTATGACGATCTTCCTGTTTCCCTCAATTGTCTCAATCTCCAGCATCTCTTCTTGAATAGTCAACCCATGCCGTACCGTTTTGCCCAGCGCCCATTCACCTGTTTTTATAGCTTCACCCGAAGGATAGCGCCAGATTCTTTTTTCCACATCGATGTGATCAATTTTGCCGTCCCAGATGCGTTCACCCGCCGGGTTTCCTTTGATGATCCGACCTTCTTTATCGGTGATCCAAAGACCCACAGGAAGCAAATCGAAAATTTCCCGCAGTTGTCTTTCGTTATCGCGCAAAGCAACTTCAATTTTTTTGCGTTCGGTGATATCCCATGCAGACCCCACCATACGCAACGGATCTCCGCTGCCGCTTTTATGCAATTTCCCCACGCTTCTCACATGTTGTACCGTGCCATCAGCCTTATTGATACGAAATTCGATCACACAATCTTCTCTACTTTTAACAGACGCTCTTAATGCAGCTAGCGCAGCGACGTGATCGTCGGGGTGGATAATCGTTTTCCATGCGTCGAAGGTGGCTTCAATCACCGATTGCTCAATACCATAGAGTTGCCGTGCTGTGTCATCAATATAGATCAGATCACTCTCTAAGTCGTATTCCCAGAATCCCACACGACTCGCATTGGAAGCCATGCTAAGCCGATGGGCTGTGTATTCATGCGCCTGTTTGGATTGTGACAGCTCATCGATGTTCCTTTTGAGGCTCTGTATAAGCGCTGTACGCTCAATTGTTGACCCCATTAGATTGGCAAAAACCGTTACAACAGGCAGTTCAGACGCCTTAAGCTCTGAGGATATGATCACAAACACGCCGTATACCGCACCGGTGACAATAACCGGCGCGGCGATGCCTTTGAGCTGCCCTCTCAGACCTACGGCTTTAAGCACATGGGACGGTACGTCAAAATCCTCAATAAAAATGGTGTGTCTCTCATATGCGATTTCCCTAAAGGTTTCGTTTAATGGCATTGGTTCTTTGTCCTGATAAACGTGCGACGCACCCGCAAAGCTCCAATAAGTCCTTTTCACAGACATATCTCTGTCCAAAAGCACAAGCATGCTCTCAAGCCCGTTTTCGCGCAATACAAATGCCGCCGCATCAAAAATCTTTCCGGTTTCGAATACCTCCGACATTGCGTTGGCCGCATTATTAAGCGATTTTTGCAGTTCCTGCATATGTATCAGCTGAGTCAGATCCGAAAACACAATGCCGAAACGATTTTCACCCAGCGGTGACACGGATAGCCGAAAATGCTTTCTAAACCGACTCAAATATCGCTCAAACTGTATTGGCTTTCCGCTTAAAACAACGCGCTCAATCTCATGAAGAAAAGGAACATGACCATCGAACAACTCACCGGCCCGTTTCCCAACCACATTTTCACGGCTCATCCCAAGTGCTTCTTCGCAGCTTGAATTAATGTCTTCCACGATGTAATCCACAGCAATTCCGTCTTTGAAAAAAAGATGGAAGATGGAAACACCCTCCTGCATATTGTTGATCATTCGGGAAAAACGCCGCACATTGATCGTGTCCTCTTCCGCTTCCTTTTCTCTGCCCGGTTCTTCAAATATCAGATGATAGCCGTCAATGCCGCCCATGAGCAGCCCGTTTGCTTCCTTACCTGATGACCGCCAGACGCATCGGAACGGCTGCAACGCCAAATGGCGGGTGAAAACATCGTTCCCCCGCATATCAAAAAGCGTATCCACATGTGTACCTGTCGGAACCTTTTCAAGGTCAAACGTATTCAGAAAACTTTTGCTGCAGTCTTTTACTTTTTTGTCGGCACCGAGAACAAGCACTACCTTGCTGTTGACAGATGAGTATAAATCGGGTTCAATCAATCTGGTGCTCCTCATTATTTATAAAACTTTTGCATATTAATACCACCGAAATCGAAAACGCAAACCTTTTTTGCTAATAATAACGTAATACTGGTTTATTTTTCTATCATTCTATATCGTACTTCTCAGGAATTAATTTAGCACTTTTTTCTCAGTTGCTTACGAATACCCTCGGTAAAAAAACACTATGAGCATAACACCTTATATAGTTTAATGTGTAGATCTGATTTTCTTGATTATAAAAAACAGTCCAAATGCTGCGAGATTGACCACGACGATGCCCGCACCCGCGGGAACCGACCAGATAAATGAAATGACAATGCCGATGATAAAGCATATCACAGACAAAACGGCAGAGCTGATGACCACGCTTTTGAAGCTTTTGAACACACGCATAGATGTGAGCGCCGGAAAGATAATCAGACTAGAAATCAGCAGGGCACCCATCATGCGCATACCGACCACAATGATAAGCGCGGTCAGCATCGCAATCAGCATGTTGTATCGGCCTGCGTGTGTACCCGTGGCCTTTGCAAAGCTCTCATCAAACGTCACCGCGAATATTTTATTGTAGAAAATCGCATACAGCGAAAGCACAGCAACAGATACTGCGATGCTCATTATCACGTCGCCTTGGCTCATGGCGAGTATGCTGCCGAACATGTAGTTATACACATCGATATTCATTCCCGTTGTCAACGAGACCACAATAATGCCGATGGCGATCGCGCTGCTCGAAATGATCGCAATGGCCGCATCACCCTTTATCATACTGTTTTCACCAAGGCGCATCAGTAAAAATGCCGTCACGGCCACGACAGGCAGCGCTATCTCCATCGGCGCGACATTGAGCGCGAGCGACACCGAGAGCGCGCCGAACCCAACATGAGACAATCCATCGCCAATCATCGAATATCGCTTTAAAACAAGGCTCACTCCCAGCAGCGCGGCGCAAAGCGACACAAGTATCCCGACGATAAGCGCACGCACGATGAACGTATAAGAAAGCAGCTCCGCGAAAAAATCAAACATCGGCCCCTCCCATCATCCTGCGCCCAACCGGCGTTTTGAGATATTCATCCTTCATGCCAAAAAACGCGCTGTGCATCGCCATATGCAGAATGCGATTTCCGTACTGCACGGCACTGTGAATATCGTGAGACACCATGATCACCGTGATGCCGCTTTTGTTAAGCTTGTTGATGAGCACATAAAGCTCAGCCGTGATGACCGGGTCCAGCCCGGCCACGGGTTCATCGAGCAACAGCAGCTTTTCCGTGGCGCAGAGCGCCCGCGCCAGCAGCACGCGCTGCTGCTGCCCTCCCGATAGCTCGCGGTAACATTTCTTTTGTATCGCGCTGATTTCCAGCCGCGCCATGTTGTCTTCGGCTCGTTGCTTGTCCTTCTTGCTGTAGAACGGCAGCATACCGCGGCTGCTTAAGCAGCCGGACAGCACCACCTCATGTACGCTGGCCGGAAAATCCTTCTGCACCGATGTCTGCTGTGGCAAATAGCCAATCTCATTCTGTGCAATGCCTGAATAAGCGATCCTGCCGCTTACAGGCTTCATCAGACCGAGAAGTCCCTTAATCAGCGTGCTTTTACCGCTGCCGTTTTCTCCGACGATGCAGAGGTAGTCTCCCTCGTCCACGGAAAAGCTGATATTATCCACAGCCGTTTGTCCGTCATATTTCATCGTCACGTTTTCACAGGAAATCAGCGCCATTCGTCTATTTAAGTCCCTTCTCCAAGTTTTTCGCGTTGTTTTGCATCAGTGAGAGGTATGTCACACCCGCTTCAAAGTCTTCTTTGGTCACATTGTGACAGGAATGAAGCAGCAGCAGCTCCGCGCCCGTCTGCTCACCCACAGCCTTGGCCACCGCCTGATTGCTAAACTCAATGTAGTAGATATGCTTGATTTCATTTTCCTTGACCGTATCGATGAGGTAAGCAAGCGTTCCTGCGCTCACATCCGACTCACTGCTGCATCCGCTGAACGCGGCACGGTAATCAAGGCTGAACTCATCCGCAAGATACCGGAACGGAAACCTGTCGGCCACGACGAGCAGCTTGGTTTTGGATGCATCCACAATGGCGTGAAGCTGCTCATCGACCAATTGGATTTGAGCCGTGTAATCAGCGGCATTTTGTGCATACACTTGCGCATTGGCGCTATCAGCGCTCTCAAGCGCCTCGGCAATAAAATTGATCATGCTGATGGCGTTTCTAGGCGAAGTCCAGATATGCTCGTCAAATTCATGCTCATGTTCGTCATGCTCGTCTTCTTCACTGTCTTTCGCGTCTTCCTCGTACGCATGTTCATGATCGTTTTGCATGCCTTCGACCGTTTCTTCTTCTACAGGCGTCACAGCATCCATGAGCCGCAGTATCGTTTTACCGCTTGTATCCATGGATTCCAGGACCTGATCCACCCAAGCGTCGTTCTCGCCGCCGGTATAGATGAACACATCGGCATTTTGAATCTTGATAATGTCGTCCGGCGTTGGATCAAACGTATGTACCTCCGCGCCGGGGTCAATCAGCATGGTGACATCGGCTTTTCCGTCCGTGACAGCCCGAGCGAAATCGTACGGCGGAAATATCGTGGTTACAATGCTCAGTCCGTTTTCGCTGTTCTTCGCAGACGTATTCACCTGTGCGCAGCCCAGCAGCGACATCATAAGCACCGCGCACAATATACATAAAATAACTTTTTTCATTTATCTCATTCTTTCTTATTCATATTTGATTCATTTAACCCTCTGCCGTGAATGTCAACAGTTCATACGTACATGCCGGAATACGGGCGTAGTCTGAATCACGGTACATGCTTTTGACGGCAGTCTGCGCCAAATGATGCTTACACATAAGCTGCCTATTATGACGAGCAGCAGCCATTCACCGCATAAGTGAAGGATGACGTTGACGCATAGCGTTATTCTCTCACAGGTCGGGCAATGCTCTTTGGCGCAATGATGATCGGCATGCATCAGAATATAGCCCAAAGACAGTGAAATAATAAGCACAAGGCTAAAAACAAGTGTCAGCGCTAAGATTTTGTTTCTTTTTACTCCCTTGTTTAACAATTCCATCATT
>JAEWQS010000084.1 GCA_023399095.1 Bacillota bacterium | reverse complement strand
CGAGCGTTTCCATCTTGTTGTCCTTGGTGTTGCCTGTTCCAAAACCCAGCACGCTCAGATAAATGCCGCTATTGCGTTTGTTTTCGATGAGCGATTCAAGATCCTCGGTGGATGAAGGGCCGACATTAAAATCGCCGTCGGTGCAGAGAATCACGCGGTTGTTGCCGCCTTGTATGAAGTTCTTTTCGGCCATGGCATAAGCCAAAGCGATGCCTTCTCCACCCGCCGTAGAACCGCCCGCAGATAGCCTTTCCAGCGCCGCATCGATAAACGCATTATCAGAACCGCGGCTGCCATCCATCACGACGCCGGATGCGCCCGCATAAACCACGATAGACACACGGTCATTCTCGTTAAGGTTTTGGGCGAGCATGCTCATGGCGGATTTCACGAGCGGCAGCTTGTTTGGTTCGTCCATCGAACCGGAGACATCCAGCAAAAACACAAGGTTGCTGCTGGGCGCTTCGCTTAAATCCAGCTCGGCCGCTTTAAGCGTAATGCGCGCCAGATAACGCCCATCGTTCCAGGGACAGTCGCTGATGGTGACGCCGACGTTCACAGGCTCGGGGCCGCTGGGTGCGACGTAGTCATACGAGAAGTAGTTGATGCATTCTTCGATGCGCACCGCGTCCGTGGGCGGCAGCGATCCTTCGTTCAGATACCGGCGGATCTGGCTATAAGACGCCGTGTCCACGTCGATCGAGAATGTGCTCAAGGGCTGATCCAGCGGGGAGAAGTATTTGTTCTCCTCAAAGCTGCCGTACTCCTCGGTTCCCATATCCGGCTGAGAGGGAGCTTCATAGTACCCGCCGTTCCAACCGTCAGCTTCGGCCTCCTCTGAAGGGTATGCCGCGGCTAGTTCTTCGGAGCAAGCCGCTGCCGATTCTTTTGACGGATATGCTGCGGTAGTGTCGGTTTTCAAAGGGGTAGATGCACTGCAGCCTGAGATAAGCCCCACCACCACCATCATTGCCAGCAATAACGCGCATATATGCTTTATCTTTTTCATGGAAGTTGCCTCCTGTTTGGTTTATGCCTTACAGACGGTGTGTTTTAGGAATAAGTTCCCATAGCGAAGCAAGATACAAATAAATGTAAAGCAAATCAAAGGATTCGTCATATCTGGTTACAGAATCGTAAAGAATCCTCCGTCACGCTGCGCGTGCCACCTCCTATGAAAAAGGAGGCTTTGCCAAGGCTCCTTTTGAAAATCTGCTCAGAGTGTCAGAAAAGTTGCTTTTGTCATTCCAATTGAGCGTAAGCGTAACTACGAAGTGGACTGAGATCTGCATCTGCAAAGCACTTTTCATGGGATTCCAGTCCACTACCGTAGTCGACAGGCTCGGAATGACCAAACAGGGTTTATTGACATCCAAGGCTCCTTTTGAAAGGAGCTGTCATCTATGCTGACTGAGGATTGGTCAACGGTCAAACAAAAAAGCGGACAATACTCGTTGCCCGCTTAGTCAGCTTGTTGTTATTCGTTTATCAGCACAGCCTTGATGCGGCGTACACCGGCCGAGCTGGACTGCTCTTTTTGAATCTTGAAACGGCCAAGCTCGCCGGTGTTGCCTGCGTGCGGCCCGCCGCAGATTTCCTTGGAGAAATCGCCCGCCGAATACACCTTAACGATGCTGTCATATTTGGAATCGAATATACCGATAGCGCCCTGCCCTTTGGCTTCATCAACGCCCATCTCCTCGCAGATCACAGGCATATTCATATCAATGGCTTCATTGACGAGCCGCTCGACTTCGTCTAGTTCCGGCTTTTCCACCTTGCGCGAGAATGCGAAGTCGAAACGCAGACGGTCGGCGGTGATGTTGCTGCCGCGCTGCTCCACTTCTGTGCCCAGCACCTGACGCAGTGCCGCATGCATAAGATGCGTGGCGGTGTGCAGCCGTGCGGTGGCTTCGCCCGTGTCGGCAAGGCCGCCCTTAAAACGCTGCTCTGCGCCCGCGCCGGAAACCTCTTGATGCTTGCGGAACGCTTCGTCAAAGCCCTTTTCATCCACCTCAAGCCCGTGCTCATGTGCAAGCTCCAACGTGAACTCAAGCGGGAAGCCGAATGTATCGTAAAGATGGAATGCGTCTGTTCCCGCAATAACTTTGCCGTCAAGGCGCGCTTCGAGCTTTTCAAACTCTTTAAGGCCCTGCGTGATGGTGCGCGAGAAACGCTCTTCCTCGAGGTTGAGCTCGGTGATGATGCGCTCAGAATTGCGCCCCAGCTCGGGATAAGCGTCTTTGTACTGGCTGATCACGGCCTGTGCGACATATTGCAGCGACATGCGCTCGATGCCCAGCCGCAGCGCATAGCGCACGGCGCGGCGAATCAGGCGGCGCAGCACATAGCCCTGATCCACATTGGAGGGAGTGACACCCTTTTCATCGCCCAGTATAAATGTGGCGCAGCGTATATGATCCGCGATGATGCGAAAAGCGCGGGTCGTATCGGGATCGTCCTCGTAGCCCTTGCCCGAAAGTTCCGCGATTTTGGCGAGTATGCCGCTGAATGCGTCGGTATCGTAAACAGATTTTTTGCCCTGCAAAGTGGCAATGGTACGATCCAGCCCCATGCCGGTGTCCACGTTTTTCTGAGCGAGCGGCTCAAACTTGCCGTCTGCCGTTTTGTTGTATTGCATGAACACATCGTTCCAGATTTCAAGGTATTTGCCGCACGAGCAGGCCGGGCTGCAATCCTCAGAGCAGGCCGGAATGCCGGTGTCTATGAACATCTCTGTGTCCGGGCCGCAGGGGCCTGTCTGCCCCGCGGGGCCCCACCAGTTATGCTTCTTGTCGAGGAAAAAGATGTGGCTTTCATCCACGCCAAGGCTCATCCAGATTTGCGCGGATTCTGTGTCTTTGGGCGCGTCCTCGTCGCCTGCAAAGCACGTGAAGTATAGCCTGTCCTTATCAAGGCCAAGCCACTCCTCAGATGTTAAAAATTCAAAGCTGTAAGTAATCGCTTCTTTTTTGAAATAGTCCCCGAGAGACCAGTTGCCCAACATTTCGAAGAATGTGCAGTGTGACGCGTCGCCCACGGCGTCGATATCGCCTGTGCGCACGCATTTTTGCACGTCCGTTATGCGCGTGCCCTCGGGATGCCTCGCACCCAGCAGATACGGCACCAGCGGGTGCATACCGGCCGTTGTGAACAGGACGGTGGGGTCGTTTTCGGGTATGAGAGACGCGGAAGGGATGATCTTGTGGCCCTTCGACGCAAAAAATTCGAGATACATCTGTCGAAGCTCTTTACTGGTCAGCTGTTTCAATTTCTGTTACTCCTTTTAAACGCTTTTTGACGATTATACATTATAGCAATAAAATGGGCGCAAAACAAGGCAAATATGCGGCGCTATGTGCCTATTGGCGCAGCAAAATGAAGGCAAGTGCCGCATATGCAGCCGCGATGAGCGGCATGAAAAGCATAAAGCGCAGCTTTCTCGTTTTATGGTGAAAAACAAGCATAGACAGCCATACGCCAAGCGCCCCGCCGAGCAGCGCCAGCGCAAACAGCGTGCGCTCCCTGACACGGCTCCGGTGCTTGATGGCTGCGCGCT
Organism: Bacillota bacterium; assembly: GCA_023399095.1. Lineage (GTDB taxonomy): Bacteria > Bacillota > Clostridia > Christensenellales > SZUA-584 > SZUA-584. The sequence goes on along the minus strand of JAEWQS010000084.1, from coordinate 166 downwards.
TGTCCGTCGCGCAGACGATAAAGCCCGCAATATTTGCTGCTATCAGATAACCGGTTAAGATGTACAACATAAGTCTTCGCCTTTCTTTGAGGTGTATTCTTATTTTATATGTCGTTTCTCAAAGCAGCAAGCACATGAATGGACGCTATTTCATGGTTATCATTGC
>JAEWQS010000059.1 GCA_023399095.1 Bacillota bacterium | reverse complement strand
TTGATATTAGGCAAGTGTCAAAACCTCCATTTGTATGATACTCGTTTTGATAACGAATCGTATTTTAACATAAGCATTCTCGTTTTGCAACTGAATTATCAGCAGATACCAAAGTTTTTGCCTGTTTCCACCGGTTTTTTAAAAGTTTTTGATAGCAGTGGAAAAACGAATATGATAGAATACAAGCAGTAACGACAGGAGGAAACATATGTATTGCAAAAAATGCGGCAAGGAATATCCGAAAACAAAAAAAGTCTGCGGCGACTGCGGTGTGGCGTTGGTGAATGGTGTGGCGCCTAGCTCAAGAGAACAAAAATTCAATAAAGTACCAGTCATCATTTTTGGCGCCATTGTTGTGGCCCTTGTTGCCGTCTTTTTAATTATCGGCCTCGGCTAAGCTTCACGGAAGATGTGACGAGCAGTTTTCACTGCTCGATCATGACATCTTTATCAAAATCGTTCATATTATCTGGTATATTTATAAAATCATAAAGGAGATATGCCATGTTTTGTACGAAATGCGGCCAAAGCAATCCGGAAGATGCGGCCTTTTGCTCTGCCTGCGGCAACGCACTATCAGTGGCTCCTCAGCCGGAAGCGGCACAACAAATGTCGGCGATGCCACATGAACCAATCATGCCTCCTTCACAGGCACCGGTAGCACCGCAGAACCAGCAAGGTTATTATTACGGTGCGCCACAGCAGCCATATCCGCCACAGCAGCCATATCCGCCTCAGGGTGTTTATATGCCGCCAAAAAGAAAGAACCGCACGGGTCTTATCGTCGGGCTGACCATCGGCGGCGTCGTACTGATCGCAGCGGTGGTCGTGCTATTGTTTGTATGGCCCGGTTTCCTCGTACAAAGTGTGTCAGTTGACGGCTTTTGGTACAGTGAAGACCGCGGAGAGGCGCTTGAGTTCAAAAGCAGCGGCAGCATACGTGTCTATACCACATCTGATGATTACAAGGGCGATTACACGTATGATAGAACGCAAAGCTCGGGAAACATCACAGTGGATGACGAAGACTATCAATTTGCAGTGACTGAAGACGGCCTATATGTGGAGAGCATGGGCTGCTACAAACAAGCAAAAACTGACTTTGATGTCGTTGACTTCATCGACGATATGTCGGCTGCATTCAATGAGGTTGATTACGGGCCGACAGTTGATAATCTGACCAACAACGCTCAAACTGGTAATAATAACATTAACACGGTTAGTGAGTTTCCCGATGTTCATGGGCTTTGGTACGAGACCTCAGGATACGCGGGAACACTTGAGTTCTATGCAGATGGCACTTATGAGATGGCGATTATGGGAAATGTGTTCAGCGGTATTTTTGAATATAATCCGTCAAGCGGTGAAGGCTTGCTTAATGAAAGCTCTGGTGACACGTATCAGTTTACTTATGAGAACGGCGTTTTATACTGGGAAGACTCCCAATACACACGCGACTATGTGGAACAGTTTGACTTTAGCAGTTTGGAAGACTTGAACTAAGATAAGCGGTAGAGAATATTAATTGAGTTAAGGAGCTTTATATGTTTTGTACGAAATGTGGTCATAAGCTGGAAGATGGAACGGTATTTTGCACACAATGCGGCAACAGACTGGAAATCGCATCCGGTCAGCCGACGCAGCCTGCTGCGACGGCGTATGCAGGGTATGCACCTCCGCCGCAGAAAAAGAACCGGACAGGGCTTATTGTTGGGCTAAGCGTGGGCGGCGCAGTGCTTATTATCGCTATCATTCTTCTGGTGGTTTTGCTGCCCCGCGGAGGAAGCACCGATCTCGCTGGTATGTGGTATGACGAGACAGGCTACGGCGGGGTAGTCGATTTCAAAGCGAACGGTACGTTTGACATGCAGGTGGCGGGCATGACGATGCCTGGTACATATACGTTTGATAAAAGCAAGAACACCGGCAAGCTGTCTATCAGTTACCTCGGAGAAAGTGAAGAGATACCTTTTAAGCTGGATGGCAGCAGGCTCAATATCGACGGCGCCTGGTACACGAGAGATGCTGTGGAGCAATTTAATTACAATGACATGCTGGGTGACTTCAGCGATATGCTCGATGACTTTAATATGGATGGTTTCAACTAATAGAATGCTTAACGGATTGTGCGCCTCGCTATCATCCCAGTCGCTTTGTCTGGGTAATAACGGGGCGTTTTTGTTTTTTCTTATGACAACAATAAAGGCTCCTGATATTTAAACACATTGTCTTAATTACAGGGAAGAAAAATTTGCGTGGATTCAGGGGAACAAATTTCGTATTTGTTTCGTCTCATTGAACGGTAGTTAATGCATGGGGTGAATCTGTTGTTTTTTGAGGACAAGCATGGTACAATCAGTCGTGTTATCTTTACATATAAAGTTTGTTTAATCAAGCAAGGAGTGTGAGCATTGAGAGCTATTCGTAATGTTATTGTCATCATTATCGCGGCGGCTTTGTGCGCCGGGATTTTAATATTTGTACTAAACGAGCAGGAGAACGGTCAGGCGAATGGTGATGGCGGCACACCCGTTACATCGGGTGCTGTCGTGATCAACGAGTTTATGGCATCCAATGGAGGATGCCTGATCGACGACAAAGGCGATAACAGTGACTGGATCGAAGTTTACAATCCAAACAGTGAGGCAGTGAATCTTTCAGGGTTGGGACTCTCTGACGACAAGTCGTCCGTTAAATGGGCGTTTCCAAATGTGACGCTGGAAGCGGGCGGCTATTTGGTCGTGTTCGCGTCGGGCAGTTCGCAGAATGATCCCAGCGGCGTGCTGCATGCAGGCTTCAAGCTGAGTGCGGACGGCGGCGGCGTTTATTTAATGGATTCTGCGGGGAAAATCGTCGACGAAATTGAATACGAAGATCAGGTTAAGAACGTATCAGCGGGCAGACAGGCGGACGACATAACGGTCTGGATCACATTTAACAGCCCAACGCCGGGCTACGCTAACGACGAGGCGGGTGCGCAGGCCTTTCAGACAAGCCGATATGCGACTGATTCCACATTGCTGATTACTGAGGTTATGGCGTCCAATCAGACCACGCTGACAGATAACAACGGCATATACAGTGACTATATTGAAATATACAATGCGGGTGCTGAGCCGGTGAACCTGGCAGGCTTTGGTCTCTCGGACGATCCGCAAAATGTGCTGGACTGGAAATTCCCCGATGTGACAATACAGCCGGGGGCTTACCTCGTCTTGTTTGCTTCGGGTGCAGGCACCAACGCGACAGACCTTGAAAAAGGTGCCATTCACACAGGCTTTGGCATCTCAGCTTACGAAGAAATGATATCGCTGGCTTCGCCGACGGGGCTGATACTCGACCAGATGACGGTGTCCGAATCACAGGCGGATATGGCTTATGCCCGTACGCCTGCGGAAGGCGGGGCTTATACGGGCGAATGGGCGGCATCAAGCAAACCGTCGCCAGGATACCCCAACACAGACGAAGGAAATCAGCAGTTCCTTACGGCCAATCCTTTGGCGCTCGGAGACATCATGATCAGCGAAGTGATGACGTCGAATTCGCAGTTTCTCGCCGAGGACAACGGCGAGACCTACGATTGGATCGAGCTATACAATCGCAGCAGCCAAACGATCAATCTACAAGGCTTTGGGCTGACTGACAACACAGGAAACCCCGCAAAGTTTCGTTTGCCGGATAAGACGCTGGCGCCGGGAGAGTATTATACGGTGCTCGCATCTGGGCTCGCCAGTGATGAAAGCTTAAAAAAAAACTATGTTCATACCAACTTTAAGCTGAGCGCAACCGGAGAAGTCTTGGCTCTTTTTAATGCTGAAGGCTTATTGCAGGATAAATATAGCATCGGCACCTTGCCGCGCGGCATATCAATCGGCAGAATGGTACAGCAGGATGGTGTCTACTACTTCACCGAACCCACACCCGGAGCGGCAAACGCAAACCCGAGCAGCGGCTTTGTGGCCATGCCCATGCCGGATGTGTCGGCGGGCAGCTATCCGTCCGCTCAGACGGTAACGCTATCGAGCACCACACAGGACGCTTCCATCTACTACACAACGGACGGGTCAGTGCCCACGACAAGCTCTACGCCTTATACCGGTTCCATCACGATGAGCGAGACGGGCATGATCCGCGCGCGCGCCTTCAAGGACGGTTTTCTTGACAGCGAAACGCATACTGCCACTTATATCATCGGTGCGGCTCATTCGCTGCCCGTGATTTCGTTGGTGGTAAACCACGATGATCTGTTCAATACCGAAACAGGTATTTATATGCTTGGGCCTAACGCTCAGCTGATTGAAGGGCATACGGAGCACTATGAAGTCGCCAACTATCTTGAAGAGGGCAAAGAGTCTGAACGCCCCGCTTCCTTTGAGGTGTTCGATGAAAGCGGCCAGAGGGTATTTGGACAGGATGTCGCCATTCGCATACAGGGCGGCTTCAGCCGCGACAATCAGCAAAAATCCTTTGCTGTGATGGCGCGCAGCGAATATGGCAAAGGTTCAATGGCCTATCCGTTCTTTGAAGACCTACCGTTTACTGAATACAAGTCGCTTGTGCTTCGAGGCGGCGGGCAGGATGCGCTGTATGCCAAGATCAAGGAAGCTGTGATACTGGAAAATATGAATGGGCAAGATCTCAACTGTCTGACACAGCAATATAAGACGTATGTCGTTTATCTCAACGGCGAATACTGGGGCGTTTACTTCATGGAAGAGAAACGCAACGAAAATTTCATTGCTCAGCATGAAGGGGTGGAAGACCCGGATGGCATTAACGTTCTTTCCGGCTCCGGCTTAAATTACGTCTTAAACGGTACGAACGAAGGCTACAAGGAACTGTACGGGTTTATAACCACGCACGATATGTCGGTGAAAGAGAATCACGAATACCTTGCTGAGCGGCTGGATACCGACAGCTATATAGATCTTATGACCAATCAGATATATTTGGCAAACTCGGATTATTACAACCTTCAGTTTTATCAGGTGCCCGGAGGCAAATGGAAACAGATATTCTACGATATGTGCTGGTCATTTAATAAACCTGACCATGAGACATTATCACGACGCAGAGCCAGTGAAGTAGGCGGTTCTACGATGTTTAACGCGCTGCTTGCTTATGAACCGTGGAAAAAAGCATTTCTTGAGCGTTATGCATGGACGATGGAAAACCTCTATACCACGGATAAGCTCATCGGTGCAATCAACGAGGTGGCCACTTCTGTGGCAGCAGAAATGCCCGCAGAACGCGCAAAGTTCACCGACTCTAAAAGGGATTGGGAAAAAGAGGTGGAATCGATGCGCACATATGCCAAGGAGCGCCCCTACCATGCGCTTTCTCAGATAAAGAGCGTGCTTGGCATATCGGGTTCAAAGCTTCGCGGATATTTCAGCTTTACTGACGAACAGATGAAGACCGGATTCAATCTGACGGACGAGCAGATGCTAAGTCTCTTTGGTTAAACGGAAAACTGGTAAAAACAGAAGAGAGTTATCGCCTGTCTGATTACTTTATATGGAAATATACGTGTAAAATTGTTGTCTTTTGCAAATAAGCGTGATACAATCATTCGAGGTAATTTTACATGGATTTAACAAAGCTTTATGAAGGGCATTTTTTGCGCCTGAACCAAAGCTGTTGGCGTTTGATATATTGATACGGCATGCTGTTGCAAGTAATAATTAATCCGAAAAGCTCTGAGGAACACGACTCTTAAAGGGGAAATATGGCGAGAAGAGACGAAGAGATATTCAGAAAACTGAAGAAACAAACACCGCTAGCCAAGCGTAAGGATATTCAGCCCTTATCCACCAGTGATTTTGACCGCCGAAGAAGTGAGTTGTCACTAGACAGACCAAAAGCGAGCGTAAAGCGAGTGACACCAAAGCCAAGTGAGCTCAGCGTGTTTTCTTCTGAACCCAAACGTGCAGGCAGCCCAAAGCAGGGGAGCAAACGCGGTGCTGCATTGGCCAGCCGATATAACAGCGCCCGGCAAAAGGAAGAGCCTCAGTCTGAACTCAATATGTTCGGCAAAGAGGAAATTAAAGTCGCGAAACCGAAGGCTCAGACACGCAGCCAGACGCCCGCTGTCAAGGAAACAAGACGAAGCAAAGCCGCCGATGTAAAATCGTCGCAGACGGAAAAACTTAGCATTTTCACTGAACAGACGGAAACAAGACGAGCCCCGCAGGTGCTTCATACGGATCGTGGATATCGTCCCGCAGAGCCCATGGTACGCGTAGACCAGCATGATTTTGACTATCTACAAGAACAGGCACCAAGCGGTAAGCTGGCTTATCGGCATGAGCTTAAATACTACATCAATTATCATGATTATATATTGTTAAAAAACACGATCAAAGCGCTGCTGAGTATTGACCGTTATGCGAACGGCGATGGGCACTATCATATCCGCAGCCTTTACTTTGACGACGTTTATGAAACTGCGCTCAAGGACAAGGTCGCCGGAACGGACGAACGCAGTAAATACCGGATTCGGATTTATAATTACAGCGACAGCGTCATTAAATTCGAAAAGAAGATTAAGCGTGGTCAGTTTATTTCCAAGGTCAGCATCGGGCTCTCACGCGATGAGTGCGACAGTCTCATTGCGGGTGAATATGATTTTCTGGGGGAGAGGCCGGAGCCGCTGGCATCCGAAATCTACGTACAGATGAAAAACAACGTGCTTAAGCCGCGCGTGATTGTTGATTATTGGCGTGAAGCATTTGTGTCGCCGTTTGAAAACGTGCGTGTGACGTTCGACAAAGACATCAAGGGCGGGCTCTGGCTCGCAGACATCTTCAATGCGCAGGCCCCTACGATGCCTGTACTGGATCAAGGCATGATGGTGCTTGAGGTGAAGTTCAACCGCTATATGCCTGAGTTTATCAAGGCCATACTCACTAACGTGAACGCGGCGCAAAGAAGCGCGATATCAAAATATGTATTATGCAGAAAGTTTGACTAGGAGGATTATTTTATGGGTGAAATTATCAAAAAAAGCGTATTGGATAACTTTCAAATGTCGGGAGATCTCACTCTGACCGATATACTTGTGACGCTGGCTCTCGCGTTTGTTCTCGGTTTGTTTGTTTATTTTATTTACCGATTGACCTTTAACGGCGTGATATTCGTGAAGAGCTTCGGCACATCACTGATTATGCTCACAATGGTAACCACAATGGTGATCTCGGTGATATCTTCAAATATGGCGTTGGCATTTGGTATGGTCGGCGCGCTGTCCATCGTGCGTTTCAGAACGGCTGTGAAAGATCCGCTGGATACCATATTCATGTTCTGGGCGATTGCGTGCGGCATTACGCTGGGTGCGGGATTTTATACCGTTGCGCTTGTCGCTTCAGCCGCCATCGGCGTTTTCCTTCTGGTCTGGAACCTGTTCAAGTCCAAGAAGAACTTTCCGTTCATGTTTGTCATCCGCTTTGACGAGGCATGCAAGAAAGAGGTACAGGCTGTACTGCGCAAGCTGCCTGCCGGCAAATTGAAATCAAAGATCGTGTCGGAAGGCATGATTGAGCTGACCATCGAGATGAACATCAAGGAGAACGAAGTGGGTATGATCGATGCGTTTTCCTCTATACCCGGTGTGCATAACGCGTCTTTGATCAGCTATAAGGGCGACGTGGTTTCATAAACAAGTAAAATTTCATATAATGAGCCGCCCTTCATCGGGGCGGTTTTCTTTATAAAGGAAGGGCTATAGTCCATGTGGGTCTCAAACGTTCTTGCCGGGGGATTAATGCTTGCCTTGGGCATCGTTATCCGTGTCTTCGATTTAAGCGGCCTAATCGCTGGGTACAACACGGCTTCGCCCAAAGAAAAAGCCAAGTATAATGAGAAAGCGCTGACACGTTTTGTCGGCTGGATGCTGATTGTGTCCGGTGGCATATTATTGATCGCGGGTGTTTTCATCGTGCTGAAGGTGGCATCCGGTTTCATGATGGCGGTTTCATGGGCGCTGTTCTTTGTCATTATGATATTCGGACTTTTCTATGTCAATTTGAGCCCAAGGTTTAAGGCAAAGATTTTGCAAGATAAATAGACTGGAAACTGCAACGGAGACCAATAGGCCTCCGGCAGACGAATCCACTTCTGTCATGCTGAGCGTAGCGAAGTATCCCATGTGATACGCTTTGTTGAAGCGGGAAAAAGATTCTTTTGGATTTAAAATGCGACTGCTACGGAGACCATACGGTCTCCGTTTATTTTTGCTGTATTACTGAAGCTGAGCGGTATAGCTGAAATCCTCTGTTTGAGTAATGATGATTTTTTGTGCATAAGCTTCATCCTCGCCGGTGTACGCTGTAATGGTCATTTCGCAGCGGGGGATGGCCGCGCTTTGCGCATCCAGCGGCGTCCAATATATCGTGGTGTCAGAGGAACAGATATACGTTTTGCCTCTTTCCCGTACGGTATAGTCCGGCGGTTCCCATGTGACGATGGTGCCGGCATCCACATCAATACGTATGCCGTCCGCATTGATGTCAGCGTTGCCTTCGGGCACGGAAACAATGAAGGGGAATCCCGGTACATCGCTTTGCAGCGGAGAGTATTCGTTGAGTGCGATGGACACACCGGGCTGCAAAACAGTCTCTTTCCATTCAGCCGCATATGCGGTGATAGCTAACATGTCCGAAGTGCCTGCTTGAGCAACGGGCGAGTCGGCCGATGCATCAGATTCTGAGGCAAGCTCAGTTTCAACTGGAGCGGAATCAACAGCCTCCAGCAGCGCGGGAAGAGCCAGCCCCAGCGTACCCATCAGCACGGCGGCCAAGACGCCAAGTGCCAGCCGCTTGCGGATACTCATCGGCGCTTTATGCTCCTCACCGAACATAGATATCACGTTCTCTCTTTCGTTTGGATTATCGGCTATGCCTTCACTGGCATCCGTTAAGTCGTCCTTTTTCACAATTCTTTCTCCTCAATATTGATTTTTTAAACTTCATGCAGGACATTTTGGGCATAAGGCACAATGCCGGTTCATTATATTTTGTGCTCTTTTGTTTTTCCAGATTGCAATACCATTTTTACTTCCTTCTGCATGCAAGACGTTTATCCTGCCCGAATGACCACAAAAAAAGAATTTTCTTGTGTAAAAATACGAATATGCAAATACATATTCGCGCAAACAAACATTCTCCACCACATATTGTATCGACTTATGTTATTGGCCACAAATTTGAATTTTTTCTTGAATCAATATTCACATTCAAGAAGGAATTATCGATTTTACAACGAATAATCTAATCAAGTGGGGAAAAGTGGGTAACTATGGTGAAGAGAACTTGCTAAGTGGTGAAATGTAGTAGCCAATCCCAACAACCACAAACAAAGCAGCAATGATCTTCTCGATCTTGAAAGGCTGCCGGGGGAGAGACAGTGAAAGGGTCGCTGATTGGCACATACGTCCATAGCGTCGATGAAAAAGGCCGGCTCGCAGTACCGTCAAAGCTCAGAGTCGAGCTTGGTGATCCGTTCTATATTACCTGTCTTAACTCAGACTGTCTTAGCGTCTATTCCGAGGAGGAGTGGTATAAGTTCGCGGATAAGCTCAATGCCATTCCGCAGACGGATGCCAAAGCGCAGCGCTATGTACGCATGATTTTCTCCAGCGCATGCAAATGCGAGCCCGACAAGCAAGGGCGCGTGCTGCTGCCGCAGCTGCTCCGCGATAAGGTGGGCATAGATAAGGAGATCGTCATGATCGGCGCATCGTACCGCGCAGAGATATGGGCCACAGAGAAATGGCAGGCGTTTATGGAAATGTCCGAGGATGAGGGCGGCGCCATGGCAGGGCTTGCGGCTTACGGGGTGTAAGCATGGCGCATACAACGGTTCTGCTAAATGAAACGCTCAACGCGCTAAACCTTCGTCCCGGTATGACGGTGGTAGACGGAACGCTGGGCGGCGGGGGCCATTCGTTTGAGATACTCAAACAAATTACGCCGGGCGGAAGGCTGATCGGGATTGACAAGGATACATACGCGCTGGAAAAAGCGAAGCAGCGCCTTGGAGACTATACGGACGAAACAGTTTTTGTCCACGATGATTTTAGGAATATCAAAGACATACTTAGTATGCTTGATATAGATGGAATAGACGGAGCGGTGCTGGACCTTGGGGTCTCATCGTTCCAGCTGGACCAATGTAACAGGGGTTTTTCATATCATTTAGATTCGAGGCTTGATATGCGCATGAACACAACAGATAAAACATGCGCCGCGGATATCGTAAACAGCTATTCGCAGCAAGACCTTGGACGAATACTTCGGGATTATGGTGAGGAAAGATGGGCTGCAAGGATCGCTTCGTTTATTGTGAGGGAACGCAGTGATAGGCCCATTGAAACCACCAGTCATCTCGTTGAGGTCATTAAAAAGGCGGTTCCGAGCGGAGCGCGCAAAGACGGACCTCATCCCGCGCGCCGGACATTTCAGGCGCTTCGGATAGAGGTGAACGGAGAACTAGATGCGGTCAAAAACGCACTTCTCCACTTTGCGCAGGCCCTTAGGCCGGGCGCTCGGATCGCCGTGATAACCTTTCACTCTCTGGAAGACCGGATTGTCAAACAGGAATTCAAGCGCTTTGAAAATCCGTGCGAATGTCCAAAAGAATTTCCTGTATGCGTCTGCGGCAAGAAACCAATGGGCAAGGTTGTGACGAGAAAGCCGATACTGCCGTCTGCGCAGGAGGTGGAAACCAACAATCGGTCAAGAAGCGCAAAGCTTCGTGTGTTCGAGGCGCGCGGTTAAGGGAGCAAGCATCATGCAAGCAGCACAAAGAAAATTCGATTATGATGAGTCAGCATACTCTGCAAGAAAAAGAGTTGTCAAGATGCAGGGTAATGTCGCATATATTAATACCGATCCTGTAAGGCCTGTGAGAAAAGCTCAGCCGAGCACGCAGGCAAAACCGGCCAGGAAGACGCAGGTGAAGCCCGCCCAAAAGCCGCGCAGCAATGCAAAAGCGGATACAAAAGCGGCAGCAATACGGCGTGAACGGGCCGCGTCAAGAAAAGGCCTTGCATCCACGCTGTTTGTCATCTTTCTTGCTTTCTGTGCATTGTCTTTCATGATATCGCGTTATGCCGCCCTTTGTACAATCGGCGTGCAAAACAACACGATCAAGGAAGACATCGCAATGATCGAGGGCGAGATCGATAAGCTTCAGCTGGACATGGAACTGCGTGACAATGTTGAGTTTATTCAGGACACCGCAAAGAATGAGCTTCACATGGTCTATCCGACACAGGATCAAAAGAAAACGATTAATATGAGCGGCTGATGACCAAAAAAGCAAACAAAAAAAGAATCGTGAAAAAGGAGAGCGCGAAAACTTCGCTAACCTCCTTGAAATCTAAAAAGAGACTGCTGTTTTTAATGACAGTGGTCGTTGTGCTATTTTTTGCGCTTGCTGTCAAGATGGGTATCATTATATTCGTGCAGGGAGACATGCTGCGCGATAAAGCGCTCATGCAGCAGACGCGCGATTTGGTAGTCAGCGCCAAGCGCGGCAACATCTTAGACCGCAACGGTAATGTGCTGGCACAAAGCGCCAACGCGGAAACCGTGGTATTGCGACCCGCCGAATTAAAGAAGGGCAACGTGGACGCCATCGTCCAGAAGCTCTCCGAAATGCTCGGCATGGACGCAGAAGAAATCAAGAAAAAGGCCATGGATCAAAAGAAGTCTGAGGTGTGGCTCAAGCGGCAGGTAGACAACGACATCGCTGACCAACTCAGAGAGCTCAATCTCCCTGGCGTATACTTTACGATTGATGTGAAGCGGTATTATCCGAACGGCGCGTTTCTGACACAGACACTCGGCTTCACATCGGTGGACGGCAACGGTATTGAAGGTATGGAAGCCTATTTGAATAAGTACCTTTCCGGACAGAACGGCAAGATTGTTTCGGAGGCGGATAACAAGGGACGGGAAATCCCGCTCGGTGAAAAGCAGTATATCGCGCCTGTCGACGGCTACAACGTCGTATTGACAATCGACGAGGTGATACAAAGCTTCCTTGAAAAGTCTCTGGAAGAGGCATTGATTCAGCAGAACGCAATTGGTGCGTGGGGCATCGCGATGGATCCCAAGACGGGACACATACTCGCGGTGAGCAATGCTCCTGATTATGACCTCAATGACCCGCCGCGTGACGACATAGAAATGCTCACGGAGCTCACACGCAACAAGGTCATCACAGACGTTTATGAGCCGGGCTCGACATTCAAGGCTGTCACATGCGCGTCCGCGCTGGACAGCGGAGCCATCACTACGGAAGAAGAGTTTGATTGTGCAGGAACATACTCAGTAGACGGCCAACCCATCAAGTGCTGGCGTTACCCGCGCAGTCATGGACATCAGAGTTTGTATCAAGCCGTGCAGAACTCTTGCAACTCGGCATTTATGCAGATGGGTCTTAAGATGACCACGCCGGTATTCTACGATTATATCTACAAGTTTGGCTTCGGCCAGCAAACGGGCATCACATTCCCGGCCGACCAGGGCGGCATCGTCATGGGAGAAAAATATGTGCGAAACAGTGACCTCGCCCGCATTGCGTTCGGGCAATCTATAGCCGTAACACCATTGCAATTGATTTCCTCATTCAGTGCGGTGGTGAACGGCGGTTTTTTATACAAACCGATGCTGGTTAAGGGGATCACCGACAGCAACGGCAACTATATACAGGAGTTTGAGCCCACGGTCGTATCTCAGCCTATTAAGGAAGAGACGTCCGCGACGATGCGAAGCATACTCGAAAGCGTTGTGTCGGAAGGCAGCGGCAAAAACGCTTATATTCCGGGCTACCACGTGGGCGGCAAAACGGGAACGGCACAGAAGTACGATGAAAACGGCCAGATCATGACCGGGAAGCACATCGCGTCGTTCATCGGGTTTGCGCCCGCAAACGATCCCGAAATCGCGGTGCTGATCATCGTCGATGAGCCCAATGTGGCCGTGGATTTCGGCAGCATCGTGGCGGCGCCGTATGTCCAACAGGTGCTGAAAGATTCACTTCAGTACATGGGCATTGAACCCGACTATGCACAGGTGCCCGAGCCTGAGATGGTGGAAGTGCCTAAGGTTGAGGGTATGGACTGGGGAAACGCCTCCGTGACTCTGGATGATATCGGACTTAAGTATCTGTTCGATGGTGTCGGGGAAGTGAAGGGTCAGACGCCCGCGCCCGGTACGCCGATTGCCAAAGGATCCACGGTTATGCTGCAAATGACCATGCCGAGCGATGATATAGCGGGTAAGGTATTGGTGCCGGATGTCAGCGGCAAAACCATCACGGAAGCTGGCAGAATACTCGAAGACAATAAACTGGAGCTTGAATTTGATGGCGAAGGGGTGGCCGTTTATCAGTACCCTGCGGCCAATGAATACGTCCCTGAGGGAACGATAATCAAGGTCGAGTTCTCACCATCAGAGGACACCGGATAAATGCGACAAGGATAGCCCTGAAAAGCAATGCTTTTTGGGGCTCCGTTTTTTATACGTTACAATTTGATGACATTGTGTTATAATCCTTGCGGAATTGCTTAGTTGGGAGGAAGATTTTTTGAAGCTTGCAGATATTTGCGGCAAAGATATGCGTATAGTGGGGAATGCGCAGACAGAAATCACAAATGTAGCATATGATTCAAGAAAGGTGTGCAAAGGTGCACTATTTTTCTGCATCAGCGGGTATAAAACAGACGGGCACAAGTACGCGCAGGCCGCCGTGGATAACGGCGCTGTGGCGCTCATGGTGACAAAACCGCTTGATATTGACATCACGCAGGTTGTGGTGGATGATGCACGCGTTGCCATGGCAAATATTTCCCGCGCGTTTTACGGCAACCCTGATGAACAGCTCACGATGATTGGCATTACGGGCACAAAAGGTAAAACGACAACCACTTACATGATCAAATCGGTCATGGAATCTGCTGGTAAAAAGATAGGTCTCATCGGCACGATCATCAACATGATCGGCTCCAAGGAATTGCATACCGACCGTACCACGCCCGAATCGCCCGATCTTTTTGCGCTGCTGCGCCAAATGGCGGATGAGGGCTGCGATGCGGTTGTCATGGAGGTTTCCTCTCATTCACTGTTTTTGGGGCGCGTGGCAGGTATCACATACGATGTGGGTGTGTTTACCAACCTCTCGCGTGACCATCTTGATTTCCATGAAACATTTGATAATTATATGGCGGCAAAAAAGCTGCTTTTTGATGTATCTAAGCGTGCGGCTGTTAATGCAGACGATGCGGTTTCCTCTTTTATGATGGACGGCATCGATATCGATTGGCTGACGTACGGCATCAAGGAGAAAGCGGATGTTTACGCAAAAAATATCGAGATCACACCCAAGGGCGTGAGCTTCGACCTTTGCAGCAACCGCGGCATGCTGCCACTTAACCTCAATATTCCGGGCATATTCAGCGTTTATAACGCAATGTCTGCAGCATGCGCGTGCATGCTCCTTGGTATGGGGCTTGAAACGATCAAGACGGGCCTTGAAGCCATGCCCTGCGTGGCCGGGCGCTTTGAGGTTCTGGACACGGGAAACCGCCCTTTTACCATTATTCTTGATTATGCGCACACTCCCGACAGCCTTGAGAATACGCTGTTAACGGTGAAAGGTTTTGCGCGCGGACGCATCATCACGGTTTTTGGATGCGGCGGCGACAGAGACCGCGGAAAACGCCCCATGATGGGTGAAATTGCGGGCAGGCTGTCCACGTTTACGGTCATTACCTCGGATAATCCGCGTACGGAAAACCCTTTTGCGATCATAGAAGGAATAGAAGAGGGTATCAAAAAAACAGACTGCGAATACATCTGTATAGAAAACAGGCGGGAGGCGATCCGATACGCGATTCAGAATGCGGATCCGGATGACATTATCGTCCTCGCGGGCAAAGGGCACGAGACATACCAGGAGATTAACGACGTTAAGCATCCGTTTGATGAAAAAATCGTCGTGCAGGAATTGCTTAACGAAAACACGAATGCATAACATATGATACTTACAGGAGATAAGGCGATATGGATATGATCATTTACTCGGTGCTTGCTGCGTTTTTCATAGCACTGGCAGCGGGATATGTGGGGGTGCCGCTTTTAAAGAGGTTAAAGCTCGGTCAGCAGATCAGGGATGACGGGCCGCAAACGCATCTTTCCAAGGCAGGCACGCCAACCATGGGCGGCATCATCATCCTCATTGGACTGATTGGGGCTTCGCTTATTTTTGCGCGGGGCAGCTTCGAGTATATGTGGTTTGCACTTGGCATCACGCTCGGCTTCGGTCTCATTGGTCTGATGGACGACCTTATTATCGTTCTCAAAAAGCGCTCTTTGGGCTTAAAAGCCTATCAGAAGATAGTCGGGCAGATCGGTATTGCGCTGATCGTGGCCTATTTCGCGTATAACAATCCGGCAATCGGCTCCAAGCTGATTGTACCTTTCTTCGGCGTGGAGTGGGATCTGGGTGTCTGGTATATCCCGTTTACCGTGATTTCTGTTGTGCTGATCGTTAACAGTGTGAATTTAACCGACGGCCTTGACGGACTTGCCTCAGGCGTCGTACTTATCAATACGGCGACATATGCGATCATTTTCTTCGGTATATATCAGATGTATACATCAACGGGACAAACGCTTGCTGCCGCGGGCACAAGCAATATGATGGTTTTCTCGGCGGCTGTGACGGGCGCATGTCTTGGCTTTCTACGCTTCAACACGTACCCGGCTAAGGTGTTTATGGGCGATACAGGTTCGCTCGCACTGGGCGGTGCGATTTCTGTTATCGGCGTGGTATCGCGTCTTCAGCTGCTTATGGTTATTACAGGCTTTTTGGTGCTGATGTCATCCATCTCCGTGATTCTTCAGGTGGGGTCATACAAAACGCGCAAGAAGCGCATTTTCAAAATGGCGCCGCTTCATCATCACTTTGAACTGAAAGGCATTCCGGAAACGAGAATTGTTGCCTTTTATTACTTGATTACAGTTGTTCTCTGTCTTGTCGGCATACTTGCTGTGAATTAGGGGGAAGCATGGATTACAAAGGCAAAAAAGTCATGGTGGTGGGCATGGCCAAAAGCGGCCTCGCCAGCGCACGGCTGTTGCTGGACGTGGGCGCGGAGGCCGTGCTTTACGACATGAAGACGGTGGATCAATTCCCTGAGGACACATTCAATGAGTTTGAGGGCCGTGCAAAGCTGGCGCTCGGAGCGGACGCGGATGCTGTGGGCAAGGAATGCAACGCGCTGGTGCTGAGCCCGGGCGTCCCAATGAACCTATCGTTCATTTTGCAGGCGCAGCAGGACGGCAAGCCTGTCATCGGCGAAATAGAACTCGGATTTATTTATTCTTCGGCGGATTTCGTCGCCATTACAGGAACGAACGGAAAAACCACCACCACCGCGCTCACAGGCGAGGTGTTCAAGAACGCGGGTTTTTGTACGCATGTGCTGGGCAATATCGGCATTCCCATTGCGGGAGAAGCGCTCAAAACCAAAAAAGGCGATATCGTGGTCGCTGAGACAGCGGCACTTCAGCTCGATACCATCGATACATACCGACCACATGCATGTGCCGTGCTTAACGTCACAGAAGACCATCTGAATCGTTATGGCACGATGGAAAACTACACGGCGGCAAAGGAACTCATATTTAAAAATCAGACGGAAACCGACTTTTGCGTGCTCAACTATGACAACGTGATCACACGCGCAATGGAAGGCAAACAAAAATCCAAGATTATTTGGTTTTCCCGTCAAGTTCGGCTGGATCGCGGCGTATCAATAGATGAAGGGCGCATCATCAGCGCGGAGGAAGACGGTATCCATGTGATATGCCGTCTGGAGGAGATTAAGATACCCGGGGCGCACAATCTTGAGAATTCTCTGGCCGCGATTGCACTGGCTCGCTGCTACGGTATATCGGAGAGTGTGATACGCGATACGCTGATGACATTCCCGGGCGTGGAACACAGAATCGAATTTGTGCGTGAGCTGGATGGCATTCGGTACATCAACGACTCAAAAGGCACCAACCCGGATGCGACGGAAAAGGCGGCTGCCGCCATGACACGCCCCACAGTGCTGATTTTGGGCGGTTACGACAAGCAGAGCAGCTTTGTTTCGCTGTTTGAAGGGTTTGGGCCGCTGATAAAAAATGTCGTCGCTATCGGCGCGACACAGGCTAAGATACTGAGCGATGCGAAAACGGTGGGATTTGAAAATATCTTTACAGCGGATGACTTTGAAGAAGCGGTTGCGACAGCGCGCAGACTTGCCAAAGATGGATGGAATGTGCTGCTTTCTCCCGCATGTGCAAGCTACGATATGTTCAGCGACTTCGAGCAGAGAGGAAGAGTGTTTAAAGACATCGTTAATTCTTTCTAGGGGGGTCTATGGCCAAACGTTCAATTGATTATCCGCTGCTGATCGTAACAATGATACTCGTAATGTTTGGCATCCTGATGGTTTTCAGTGCGAGCTACTATTACGCGGAAAACAGTGCAAACACGGATCATGACGCTTTGTTTTATTTCTGGAAGCAGATAAGCGGCGCGGTGATGGGTATTGTCGCGATGTTTTTTACGCTGCTGTTTGATTACAACAAATATAAAAAGCTGCGTTTTGTCATATTGGGCATTGGCTTTCTGCTGATGCTTCTCGTTTTTGTTCCCGGTATCGGCATTGAGAGAAACGGGTCGCGGCGCTGGGTGAACCTTTACTTTCTGGATCTTCAATCCATAGAAGTGCTCAAGTTTGCGATTATCGTTTTTATGTCTGCCGGCATTTCCATTAATCAAGAGAAAATGAAGCAGTTCAAATATGGCATGGCACCTTATCTGGTTTTGCTTATGATTGCCGCTGGGCTGCTATACTTGCAGCCGAATTTTAGCGCCGTTGTCACGCTTGCACTGGTGATGTTCGTAATGATGCTCGTGGGCGGCGCCAATCTCGTTCATTTCGGTATCATGGGCGGCATCGGCATAGGCGGAGGTGCGCTTGCGATGGTTGCCACGCAGTACCGTATGGACAGAATATTTGCGTTCATGGATCCATGGAAATATGCGGGCGATGAGAGCTATCAGCTCGTTCAGTCGCTTTATTCCATCGGCTCAGGCGGCTTTTTCGGCCTCGGCCTTGGGCACTCGCGCCAAAAATATCTTTACCTTCCATATATGGAATCCGACTGCATATTTGCAATTATCGTAGAAGAACTCGGCTTTTTCGGCGGTATCCTTGTGCTCCTCGCATTTGGCATTCTCATTTGGCGGGGCGTGCGCATCGCGCTGCGGGCGCCCAATATGTTCGGCACCATGCTGGCCACGGGCATAACGGCATTGATTGCGATACAGGTTTTCATCAACATCGGCGTTGTCACGGGTTTGGTCCCGCCTACCGGTGTGGTGCTTCCGTTCATCAGCGCGGGGCGCACATCGCTTATCATCTTTATGGGGAGCATCGGTGTGCTGTTCAACATATCCAAACAGACACACTCTGCCTAAAGCACAAATTGGCCTCAACGGCATAAGATATTAATATGTGATAGATGATATGCAGGGAGGCCAATATGGCAAAATTGATAATAAACGGCGGTTCAAAGCTGGAGGGCGAGATCGCTGTACAGGGTGCGAAAAATGCCGCACTTCCTGTGTTTGCGGCTGCGCTGCTTACAGAGGAGCCGGTGATTATACAGAACTGGCCGGCAATTTCAGATGTATACTATATGCTGTCCATACTCGAACATATCGGTGCTTATGTCGCATTTGAAAAAGACCGTTTGGTCATTGATACACGACGGGCACAGCGTTGGGAGATGCCAGACAGATTGGCAAAAGAGATTCGATCATCGATATTTATGATGGGGCCGATCCTTGCGCGTTTTCGAATGGCGCGTTTTACTTATCCAGGTGGGTGCGAAATTGGGAGCAGGCCGATAGACCTGCACTTAAGAGGGCTGCGCAGCCTCGGTGTGAATGTCACCGAAGCAGGCGGTCATATCATGTGTGAGGGAAAAAAGCTAAAGGGCGGCGATGTTCATCTCGATTATCCTAGTGTGGGGGCCACAGAGAACCTGATGATGGCGGCGGCTCTGGCACCGGGTCAAACAACGATCAGAAACGCAGCCAGAGAACCCGAAATCGTTGAGCTGCAGAATGTCATCAATCTGATGGGCGGCAATGTGAAGGGTGCTGGGACGAGCACAGTAACGATAGAAGGAAAAAGCCATTTGGGCGGTTTTACGTATACATGTATGCCCGACAGAATTGTAGCGGGTACGTTTATGGCAGCCGCTGTGGTCACAAACGGCTGCATCACGTTGAAGAACGTTGTTCCTGAGCACTTGTACTCCATCACCGCCAAGCTCAGAGAAGCGGGAGCCAAGATTGATGTATACGACGACGCCATTACGGTGACGGGGCAGGGACGCCCGAAAGAGATGCATCTCATCGAGACAGGTCCGTATCCCGGGTTTCCGACCGATATGCAGGCACAGATGTGCATGACGGCGTGCATTGCACGCGGCACAAGCATTATTGTGGAGAGTGTTTTTGACAACAGATTTAAGCATGTGAGCGAGCTGCAAAGGATGGGCGCAAACATTGTCATTAAAAACAATGTGGCGATCATTAAAGGCGTTGAAAAACTTCACGGTGCAGATGTCAGTGCGATGGATTTGCGCGGCGGTGCAGCGCTTGTGCTGGCGGGTCTTTGCGCGCAAGGCACCACTGTTGTTGAAAATGCGAAGATCATCGACAGAGGTTATGAGACGTTTGAGCAGGAACTCAATTCGCTGGGAGCGGATATCAAAAGAGAGGAGTAGTTTTATACTTTGAGAAAAGGCAAAAAGGTGCTGACGGTTATATCTTTGGTGATATTCCTATGTGCGCTCGTTTTTGTAGCCTATGAGCTTTTCAAAGTGAGAAAAATTACTGTTGCGGGATGTGAAACTCGCAGTCAGGACGATATAATTGCGCTCTCGGGATTGGAATATCACGAGAGCATATATCTGGTGGACAAGCAGGAGGTGCTGGATGCGCTGAGCTCAGATCCATACATAAAGCCGGTCGAGGTTCAATTCAAATATCCGGATAACGTTCTGATCACAGTCGAGGAAAGAAAAGAAGAGGCCTGTATCGAGAAGGACGGCGCTTTCGTGGTTATCGATCATGAGGGTTGGGTGCTTAAGGTTGTGATGACGCCTGAGGAAGCGCCCTATCCGCTTATCATCGGCTTACCTGCCGATTCGATGGTGGTCGGCAAGCAGATAGGAACCACCGACACGTTTAAGATTGGTGTGCTGACGCGTGTTCTGGATGCATCAGCTATTGCAGGACTTGCGATAAGCACCATAGATGTATCACTGGCCGTCGATATCGCGATGACGCTGTCAGACGGCCTCATTGTGGAGCTCGGTGATGATACGGCGCTTGCAGAAAAGCTCCGGCTCGTCGAAGCTTCTAAGCAAGGAATTGCGCAGATGGGCAAGTCAGGCGGTGTTTTAGATGTGTCATCGGTGAAAAATGCATACTATAGAGAGAAATAACTTAAAAATATTGTTATAAAACATAAACATGGTATTATATTAATGGTGATAATACTATTGTTTGTTTGATTTTGTTAAGGGGATATCTTGCGGGCTATGAAGAACGTGACGGCCGCTATTGAGTTTGGCACGTCTAAGATCATTTGTGTGATCGGTCGTGAAAAATCGATAGGGCGCTTTGAGGTGTTAGGGTCCGGCGAGGCAAAATATGAAGGTTTGAAAAATGGTCGGTGGCTTAAGCCCTCAAACGTTGAGGAAGCAGTCGCAAAAGCGCTGGAGCTTGCCGAAAAAAAAGCAAAAAGGCGTATAAAAGAAGTTTTTGTCGGGGTACCGGGTATATTTACTAAGGTGGTATGTCAACAAGGATACGCCAAGGTTCAAGGCAATCGTGTGACAACCAAGGATATTGAAAAACTCGTCGAAGACGCTGAACAAGGCTATGACGACTCGCTTTACACAGTCGTCAACAGCACACCTGTATATTTTGTGCTCGAAGACGGTCATCACTATATCGATGTGACCGATGCTGAAGCAAGCGAACTGCATGGTGTTGTGTCTCTGGTATTTGCGAAAAATGAGTTTATAGACGATGCCACGGCGCTCCTGCAAAGTCTGGGTGTCAAGGTGACAGCATTTATTCCCGAGGTGCTTGCAGAAAGTCTGTTTCTTGTGCCGACAGAAGAACGGGACTGTAGTGCTGTACTGATCAATGTGGGTTATTATGACACCAATGTGACAGTTGTCTACGGCGATGCGATTGTATATAATAAGACAATACAAGCAGGCGGCATGCATATTGCAAACGATTTGTCCATCGTGATCAATATGGACGTCGACACGGCAGAACAGTTAAAGAAGCGATATTCTTTTGGGCTTGAAAATACTGGTACAAAGTTGTATGATTATGCAAAGCAAGGATCGGGACGGCTGGAAAAATACAGTCATGCTTTGGTATCTGAGGTTATCGATGCCAGGGTCGAGCATCTTTGCATGCTTATATACAGTGCCTTCGAACAAAGTCCGTTAAGCATTGCGAGAAGAACGCGAATTTATCTTTCGGGCGGCGGGATAGCGATGATGAAGGGAGCCAAGGAAATGCTTCAACGGCTCCTCAAAAGACAGGTGCGCATTTCAGCAATTGAGGCGCCGCAGCTATCAACGCCCAACTACAACACAGTGCTTGCGCTGCTCGACTATGTATTTGATGAAAAATATCAAAAGGAGCCGGGTGGTTTAGCGTTATTGGAACGGTTATCGAAAAAAATGTTCGATTAGACGTTCTTCATTAAGGGGGTCAATATGCCATTAGAAATTGATATTGAGCAAGACAGCATAGCCAAAATAAAAGTGATCGGTGTGGGCGGAGCCGGCAACAACGCTGTGAACCGCATGATTGATCATGGCGTGTCGGGCGCGGATTTTTATGCCGTGAATACGGACAAGCAGGCGCTGCTGCTCTCAAAAGCAAAAAACAAGGTTCAGATCGGTGAAAAGCTGACGAGCGGGCTTGGCGTGGGCGGGGATCCGACCATTGGTCGCCGTGCCGCCGAGGAAAGCATCGATGAGCTGACATCCATCGTCGACGGAGCAAATCTGATCTATATCGCGGCGGGTCTTGGCGGCGGGACAGGAACAGGCGCGGCGCCTGTGATTGCCGAGATAGCGCGGCAGAAAAAAATACTGACGGTTGCCGTTGTTACCATGCCGTTCATGTTCGAAGGCGGACAGCGCATCACACGCGCGAAGGATGGCCATGCACAGTTGACGGAAGCGGTAGACACCATTGTCACGATTCCCAATGACAAATTGTTGCAGGTGATAGGCAAAGGCACGTCGATGCTGGAAGCATTCCGCGTAGCGGATGATGTGCTGCGACAGGGCATTCAGGGTATTACAGACTTAATCGTGAAGCCTGCGCTTGTCAACCTCGACTTTGCCGATGTGCGTACTGTCATGATGGAACGCGGCGTGGCGCACATGGGTATAGGCGTGGGCTACGGCGATAACAAGACGATGGATGCTGCCAAGCAGGCCATTCAAAGCCCGCTGCTCGAGACGAGCATAGAGGGCGCGAGAGGCATTCTCTACAACGTGACGGGCGACCCGACAATGAGTCTGCTCGAAATCGAAGAGGCGGCTAATCTGATTCGTCAGGCAGCCGATCCAGAAGCAAACATATTCTTCGGTGCAGATACCGACGACAGACTGGAAGATGAGGTGCGCATCACTGTGATCGCGACGGGCTTTACCGGCATTCGCAGGCCAAAGCCGGCATCCGTAAAAGAAGAGATCGATTTTTCCAGCAATGAGGACAGTGATGTGTTTATTCCGGTAAGACCTGAGAAGAAAACGTCGGCGGTCAGCGGTTTTGAAACAGGCAATGAGCTGGATATTCCACCGTTTTTACGTAGAAAACGGATCAAGAAAGATTTTTAAGTCAGTCGGATGCCCGCTTGAATAAGCGGGCATTATTTTTATTAGAGGGAAGGTTAAGGAAATTATGAGAAAATTAACCGCTATGCTTCTGGCAGTTATTGTGCTGCTTGGGGCGTGCAGTGCCGGTCAAAAGGCAGACGGCACATTGGATCAGGGCGTCAGAGTCATTCAGCTAAGCGGCGGCTTTTCAGATATTCATGCGTATCGCGGTGAAACGGTGGCTCTTGTTTACACGGGCGATGGTGACATCACGCTCAGCGTACCGGAATTTGGGGCCGAGGTAAACGGCAGCGGTGAGGCGCGGGTTGAATTTAAAGCGGCAGAAACGGGAAGCTTTGATGTGATTGTCAAAACGAATGGCGGCACAGAAACAGGCAAGCTGGTCATAGATGAGCTATCTGAAACCAACGTATATAAGAACGTAGACGCAGCTGGCTTTGAGGCAGCCAAGACGGGAGAATATTTGCTGCTGGACGTGAGAACGCAAAGCGAATATGATGCCGGATATATTGACGGCGCCATATTGATACCGCATACTGAGCTTGCCGACCGTTTGGACGAGGTGGAAGGATACGATAAAGTGCTCGTATACTGTGCATCGGGTAATCGCAGCGTTGCGGCATCACAGATACTCATCGATGCGGGCTTTAAAGAGGTATACAATTTAGACGGCGGCTATGCGGCGTGGAAGGCATACAAACAACCGTGAGTCAATTGACTTTAGGCAGCTGCATATAATATAATGATGCGATTAAAGTAGGACAGGGAGTGTTTTTTTGAAGCTTTTTAACACGATGACACGAAAGAAAGAAGAGTTTGTTCCTGTTGAACCCGGCAAAGCAAAGATATATGCCTGTGGCCCAACCGTGTACAACTTTTTCCATATTGGCAATGCGCGGCCGTTCGTTATCTTCGATACGCTGCGCCGATACTTTGAATATTCAGGGCTTGATGTCACGTTTGTCCAGAACTTCACAGACGTGGACGATAAGATGATTGCGCGGGCCGCCGAGGAGAATACGAGCTTAAAGGAGCTCGGTGAACGCTTCATAACGGAGTATTACACGGATGCCAAGGGGCTGGGTATTCAGCCTGCCACGGTGCATCCGAGGGCGACCGAGCATATCGGTGACATCATCAAGCTGGTGAAAACGCTCGTCGAGTCGGGTCATGCTTATGAATCGGGCGGTGATGTCTATTTTGATGTATCAAGCTTTCCCGAATACGGCAAGCTTTCTGGTCAGTCGCTCGAAGACTTGCAGGCGGGTGCGCGTATCGACGTGACAGAGGTTAAAAAAAATCCGGAGGATTTTGCACTCTGGAAGGCCGCCAAACAGGGTGAGGACAGCTGGGACAGCCCGTGGGGCAAAGGACGCCCCGGCTGGCATATTGAATGCAGCGCCATGAGCATGAAGTATCTGGGCGACACTATCGATATTCACGGCGGCGGACAGGATCTCGTTTTTCCGCATCATGAGAATGAAATTGCCCAGTCCGAAGCGGCAACAGGCAAGCCTTTTGCGAAGTATTGGATGCACAACGGCTACATCAATGTGAACAATGAAAAGATGTCGAAATCCAAGGGTAACTTCTTTACCGTGCGTGATATTGCAAAGAAATATGATTTAAAGGTTGTGCGGCTGTTTATGCTCTCGGCTCATTATCGCAGTCCGATCAACTTCAGCGAAGAGCTGATTATGCAGGCTGCGTCTGCAATGACACGTATAAAGAATTGTCGTAATAATTTAAAACATATCGTCGCATCGGGCACAACGGATAAGGTGGATGTGTTTAAAGACATATGCGCGCTTGAGAATCAGTTCAAAAAGGCTATGGATGACGACCTGAATACCGCGGAAGCCATCGGCATGATATTTGAATATATCCGTGATATCAACCTCGCATTTGAAGAGGGCAAGGGGGCACAAAGCGCGATGGAAGCGCTCGAAGCGCTGGATAAGGTGCTGAATGTTTTGGGGCTTGTGCCTGAAGATGAAGAGGTGCCGCAAGAGATTATGGCTCTCGCTAAGCAGCGTCAGGATGCGCGCAAAGCACGCGATTTTGCGCAAGCGGATTCTCTGCGCGACAAGATAACAGCATTGGGTTACGACTTGAAAGACACGCCGGAAGGCGTAAAAATAAGCAAAAGATAAGGAGCTAGGCAATTGGAAGATATGAATAAAATGATGGCTGTATTTATGATAATCGTGGGTGCGCTGGCATTGTACTCGGCGTTTACCGGCAAAGGACCTGCGTTTAATAACGAATATCCCAAAGCCATGAAGGAAGATGCCAACAAAATGCTGCGAAAGTTCTGCTGGTTGATAGGGCCGATTGCTATTGTTACGGGTGTCCTTGACTACATGGGATACAGCTGGGCATACTGGGTAAGCCTTGGAACCATCATGCCGTCGATTATCGTATATGTGATCTTGTTCAGAAAACGGTTTAAGGACTACCTGAAAAAGAAGTAAGCAAACAGTTATGCACGCGCATATTATATCCTAGCCTTATCTTGAGATAAAGGGGGGGCTGTGTGTGGATAAAATGTATTATACAACGCAGAACGAATGGATAAGTCTCAGCGGTAATAAAGCCACTGTTGGGCTTGTCGGCAGTGCAATAACTGGGGATGTTGTCTATATAGAGCTTCCGGCAATCGGGCTCGATGTGCAAAAGGGTGAACCCTGTGCAACAGTTGAGTCCACAAAAGCGATTATCGAAGTACACGCGCCTGTTAGCGGCGTCATATCGGCTATTAATGATCATGTTTACGATGTACCGGAAACCTTGTCAGAAGAGCGAACATGGCTTTTTAAGGTGGATTTTGAAGGCGACGTGGAGACAAGCGAGTGGAAATCTGAGTAGATTTTGATTTGGTGAGGCTGTTCCATTAGGAGCAGCCTTGCATTGTTACGGCGTTCCCAATCACCGCAGCTTTTAATGTTTTTGGGTAACAAAGGAGATATAAATGAACAATCGTTTTTTCAGTGCCGTTTGTGCAGCGGCTGCGAGCATGCTGCTCATTATTGCTTTGCTCATCGTAAGCATTGAGATGTTTGCCATTAATCAAGGGTTCTTTGAGAGCGAATACAGTAAGCTTGAGACTGCACAGAGCATTGGCATCAGCGAACAGGATTTAACAGCGGTTACGCACAAGCTGATCAATTATACAACCGATGCAGACAGCAACCTTGATATTCAAGCCGAAATAGGCGGTGAGATGCAGGAGGTTTTCGGCGAGCGTGAAAAGGATCATATGGTGGATGTGAAAGCGCTGTACCTGGCCGCCAGAAATGTGCGCACGTACTGCTTGATCGGTGCTGCGGCTCTCATCATCATCGCTTTTTTGATTGCGAAGGGACAAGCTTTGAAGACACTGTGCAAAGCATTTTTATATGTGTCGGGCGTGTTCGTGCTGATTGTCGGCGCGCTTGGCATTTACGCCGCAGTGGATTTTACCTCCTTTTGGGTGTCGTTTCACCACCTGTTCTTCACAAACGATCTCTGGCTGCTCGACCCGGCCACAGACGTGCTGATTATGATGGTGCCGCAGCAGTTCTTTTCAGATCTTGTGGCGCGCATCATTATTCGCTTTGTATCGATATTCGTCGCGCTTAACGCGGTTGCTGCTGCCGGACTGATTGTGATCAGGAAGCGAAAGAAAAACGTTCAAGAGGCATAACATATGGAACGAAAGATTCTGGCCATTGAGACATCGTGCGACGAAACGGCGGCTGCTGTAACGCAAGGCCGAAAGGTGATCAGCAGTGCGGTATACACGCAAAAGGAGCACGAGCTCTATGGCGGTGTGGTGCCCGAAATCGCATCCCGCAACCACATATTAAAAATACCCTATATTGTCGATGAAGCACTGCGCGGCGCAAACATGCGGTTTTCAGATTTGGACGCCATCGCCGTGACAGACGGGCCGGGGCTCATCGGCGCGCTGCTTGTGGGCGTTTCGTACGCCAAAGCGCTCGCGTATTACCATAAGCTTCCGCTTATTCCCGTGCATCATATCGAGGGTCATATTTGCTCACTGTTTATATCGCACAAGATGCTGGTGCCGCCATTTTTGTGTCTTGTGGTGTCCGGCGGGCATTCGCATATTGTTATGATTGAGGACTACGGCCAATACCGGCTTATCGGCAAGACGCGTGACGATGCGGTGGGTGAGGCGTTTGATAAAACAGCGCGCGTGCTGGGTCTTGGATATCCGGGCGGGCCAAAGCTTGAAGCACTGGCAAGAGAAGGCAAGCCGGTTTATAGGTATCCGCGTGGCTTTAAGGGCGAAACACATCTTGACTTTACATTCAGCGGTCTGAAAACAGCGGTGATCAACCATATACACAACATGGATCAGAAAGGCGAAGTATACAATAAAGCCGACATTGCCGCGAGCTTTCAAAATGAGGCGGTTTCCTTTCTCGCTGACAATACGTTTGAAGCGGCGGCACGCGAGGGAATCAAAAAGATCGGTATTGCGGGCGGTGTGTCCGCGAATGGAAGATTACGAGAGGTGTTTGCACAGCGCGCAAAAGAGGCAGGCATCACGCTTTATCTGCCCGAGCTGCGGTATTGTACGGACAATGCCGCGATGATCGGCTGTGCGGCAAGCTTTTCCGGGGAATCAAACGAGCCGCTTGCGCTTAATGCCAACGCGGGCAAAATGCTGTTCGAATAACGTCATAGCCTTAAATATCGAATAATATAGATGAGATAACGGCGGAGGTGTTTCATGAAACGCAACAAACGTTATCTTATCTATATTTTTATCGTCTTCGTGCTGATCGTTACGCTGCTGTTGATACCCTTATCGCAACCGGTGATGAATCAAAAAGATACCGTGATTGTCATTGATGCGGGACATGGCGGCTTTGACGGCGGCGCTGAGGGACGGCTTACCGGCGTCAAGGAAGACGGGCTGAATCTATCTGTCGCAAAAAAGCTGCAAGCCATGTTTGAGAATCAGGGCTATGCAGTGATCATGACCCGTGAGGACCAAGACGCTCTTGGCAATACGAAAGACGGAGATATGCAAAAACGCAAGCAAATCATAGAGAGTGCAAACGCTGATATCGTGATTTCGATCCATATGAACAAGTTTGTTGATACTTCGTGCCATGGCCCTGTCGTCTTCTATCATGAGGACTCGGCTGAGGGAGAGAAGCTGGCCAAAATCATGCAGGAAAAGCTCGTCGAGATGTTGAAGCCCGAAAGGCCGCGCGTGGAAAAACCCGAAAGATACTTCATACTGCGCTCGGGCGACTCCCCTTGCGTGCTTGTTGAATGCGGTTTTCTTTCTAACGAGCGAGATGAGCAGCTGCTTCAAACGGAGGAATATCAAGCGCTTTGCGCTTCAGCGATATTTAAAGGCGCGATG
Source organism: Bacillota bacterium (assembly GCA_023399095.1). Taxonomy (GTDB): domain Bacteria; phylum Bacillota; class Clostridia; order Christensenellales; family SZUA-584; genus SZUA-584. Next base: position 5,543 of record JAEWQS010000059.1, on the reverse strand, counting down.
CTATATTTGACCCAGCGATACACCGCCAACGAGGCATAAGTATCGGCTAATAAGAACAGTGATCAATCAACTTTATGTCACCACGAGCTTGTCGATGGATTCCACAGCTAAGAGCTTAAACCATGAGATGATTCGACAAGCTCAGCATGACACACTATGAAGATGCGGCGCATGATCCCCCTTCTGTCACCCCGAGCTTGTCGAGGGGTCCCATGGAAGCAGGAAATAAGGTATACGTCACAAATTGTAGGGGAGGGTCTCCGTGCCCTCCCGCATCGCCCTATAGGGTAATGTATCTGTATCGTCGTGCAACACGACACGGGGTTACACGGCTCCGCATGAAACAATTCCTGTCATCCAATCTCATTTCATGACATAGAAAATATGCAGATTTTTCGTTGCTTTTTTGTGAGGAATGTGTATAATATTATTAAAGGTCAAAGATAGTCAAAAGAGGAGTTGGTGGGACATGTCGGTTCTTAGCGATACAATTGAACAATTCATCAAAGAATTGATGAGTGAATATGAAGGCAAAATCGAGCTGCAAAGAAATGAGCTTGCGCAGCATTTCAACTGTGCGCCATCGCAGATCAATTATGTACTGGCCACGCGATTTACGCCCGACAAGGGCTATATCATAGAAAGCAGGCGTGGCGGCGGCGGCTATATCCGTGTGCTGCGCTTAAGCATTGATGAATCGGATCATCTTTTTCGTCTTGTGACCACGCGGATTGGGGAGAGCATATCCGAAAGGGACGCGCTGGATGTAATTTGTCGGCTGGTAGAAAGCAATGCGGTTTGCAAGAGGGAAGGTGCGCTCATGAGCGCAGCGATTGCAGATAAATCGCTTTCCATCCCTGCGATGCTCAAAGATCATGTGCGTGCGAGCATTTTAAAACAGCTTGTGCTTGTGCTGTTAAGTGAGGAGGAGAGATAATGCTGTGTGACAACTGTTTAAAAAACAACGCAACCGTTCATATGACGACATTTGTGAATGGACAGGTAAAAACAGTGCATCTTTGCGCCCAGTGCGCGCCAAAGAAAAAGACAGCCGTGGTGATGCCGTGGTTCTCCTTCAACGACTTCATGAGCACATTTTATGAGCAATCCACAGATGTTGGTCAGCAGTGCGAAGCATGCGGGACAACGCTGGAAAGCTTCAAAAAGGACGGAAAGCTTGGCTGTGTGAATTGTTACAAGGTTTTCGAAGAGAGCATCAGCCCTGTGATTAAGGGCATACATATGAGTATGGCGCATACAGGCAAGCATCCGGGCGAGCGTGTTGAGGTTCAGCCGGGTATAGAAAATGAAGAACATGCGCAGCAGACCCAAAAAGAAGAACTTAAAATTAAGCTTAAAGAAGCGGTTGCTGTGGAAAACTTTGAAGAGGCGGCGCGCTTGCGAGACGAAATCGCGTTGCTGGAAAAGGAGGAGAGAGCATGAAGTGGCTTGAAGATTGCGTACCTGAAAGTGATGTGGTGGTGTCCACACGCATTAGGCTGGCAAGAAATCTCGCTGATGTTCCCTTTCCGCCGCGTATCGTGACACCGGATGATATCGAAAAGGTGCACGGCCTTGCAAAGCAAAGTCTGCTCGTATCGCCGGAGTTCACATATTCACGTCTGTCTGATATGACAGAGCTTGGCAAACGCGCACTTGTGGAGGAGCATGTGATCAGCACGGAGCTTTCACGCAGCCGTGTGGGTGGGCTCATCACAAACGGCGATCAGAGCATCAGTGTGATGATACTCGAGGAAGACCATTACCGGTTGCAAAGCCTTTGCACGGGGCTCGCGCTGTATAAAGCCTACGACGCGGCCGACAGGCTGGACAATATGCTGGCGGAAGGTGTGGATTATGCCTTCGATGAAAAACTGGGTTTCTTAACGAGCTGCCCGACCAACCTAGGGACAGGCCTTCGGGCCTCGCTGATGCTGCATCTGCCCGCGCTTACGGCCGCCAAAGCATTGCCGCGCATCACGGCGATGATCAATAAGGTGGGCATGACGGTGCGCGGTGCTTTTGGAGAGGGCAGTGAGGCTTCCGGTTCGTTTTACCAGATATCCAATCAGGTAACGCTGGGCGTTTCCGAGAAGGAAATACTATCAAGGCTGTTGTCTACAGCGAATAAGGTGATTAATTTTGAGCGCGGCACACGCAAGGAACTGTACAACAGCTTGGGGATCGCGCTGGAAGATCGTATATGGCGCGCGGTCGGTATATTAAAATATGCGCGGCGCCTTGGCGATGCGGAAACACAAAAGCTGATATCGGATGTAGCATTCGGCGTATCGCTTGGCATCGTTCCAAAACTGACGAGCAGTCAGCTTTATAAAGTCATGATGAGCACAAGGCCCGCTGTCATCGCGGAGCGGTATGGACAACTGAACGCTTCGGAGAGAGATGTGGTAAGGGCCGATTTGATAAAACAGGTTTTCAGTTAACCTCTGAAGGGAGAGAGATATGGATTTTTTTGCGAAATTCACTGAGGGCGCGAAAAGTGCGCTCAAGCATGCGGAAAAAAAAGCACGAGAGCTGGGTCATAACTATGTGGGCACCGAGCACTTGTTGCTTGGTTTGATATGTGAAAAAGATGGCGCTGCGGCGAATCTGCTGATTCTGTCGGGCGTATCCGAAGAAGCGGTGACACAGAATGTGCTCTCGCTGATCGGTCAGGGAGACTTTGTATTCACACAGGGGTTTGGCTACACACCGCGTTCAAAAAAGATATTGGAACTAAGCGTGACACTGTCCCGGCAGCTCGGGCAGAGCTATGTGGGCACCGAGCATATATTGATGGCGCTTATACGCGAAAAGGAAGGCGTCGCCTTTAAAATCTTAAGCGACCTGGGCGCGGATTTCGGCGAGCTGGAAAACGGCATTTATAACGTGACGGGCGATAACGCAGAGCAGGGCGAAAAAGGGTCTAAGAAGGATGCCAAGACGCCCAAGCTGGACAAATTCGGACGTGATCTTACCAAAGCCGCCAAAGACGGCGAGCTGGACCCTGTCATCGGGCGTGCTCAGGAGATCGAGCGCATCACGCAGATACTCTCGCGCCGTACCAAAAATAACCCTGTGCTGATCGGTGAGCCGGGCGTCGGAAAATCGGCGATAGCAGAAGGGCTCGCCCAGCGAATCGCGGACGGCGGTGTGCCGGAGCTGCTGCGTGACAAGCGTGTTGTCTCGCTCGACCTTGCGGGCATGATCGCGGGCACTAAGTACCGCGGCGAGTTTGAAGACAGGCTCAAAGATGTGCTCAAGGACTTGAAGTCGTCAGGCAGCGTGATCATGTTCATTGACGAAATACATACGATTGTGGGCGCGGGCGCAGCCGAAGGCGCAATGGACGCCGCCAGTATACTAAAACCAGCGCTGGCGCGCGGGGAAATACAGGTGGTCGGCGCGACGACATACGACGAATACAGAAAGCATATCGAGAAGGATGCGGCGCTCGAACGGCGTTTCCAGCCGGTCACGGTGGGGGAACCCACGCGCGAGGAAGCGATCGAAATATTGAAAGGCCTGCGCGACCGCTATGAGGCGCATCACCGCGTGAAGATCACCGATGGGGCTTTGAAAGCCGCTGTGGAGTTGTCTGACAGGTATCTGACAGACCGATTCCTGCCCGATAAGGCGATCGATCTCATGGACGAAGCGGCCTCCAAGGTGCGGCTCAGTCTGTACACGGCGCCGCCGGATATCAAAGAGCTTGAAGAAAAGCAGGAAGAGCTGCGCAAAGAGAAGGATCAGGCCATCACGCATCAGAACTTTGAAAAGGCGGCAGAGCTGCGTGACGAAGAGAAAAAGATCGAAAAGCAGGTTGCTGAGATGAAAAGTGCCTGGGAGAAGGACACCAATCAGCGCGAAGGCGAGGTCACGGAAAAGGAAATTGCCGGGATCGTGTCCAACTGGACGAATATACCGGTGGTTAAACTCACGGAGGATGAAGCCAAACGGCTGCTCGAGCTGGAAGACACGCTGCACCGCCGTGTGATCGGTCAGAACGAAGCGTGCATCGCTGTGGCCAAAGCGATACGGCGTTCGCGTGCGGGACTAAAAGACCCAAAGCGCCCGGTCGGCTCATTCATATTCTTAGGGCCCACGGGTGTTGGTAAAACCGAACTGACACGTGCGCTGGCCGAAGCGCTGTTCGGTGACGAAGACGCCATGATTCGTCTGGATATGTCCGAATACATGGAGAAGCATGCGGTATCCAAGCTCATCGGATCACCTCCGGGCTATGTCGGCTTCGACGAGGGCGGCCAGCTCACCGAGAAAATCAGACGCCACCCATATTCGGTACTGCTGCTCGATGAAATTGAAAAAGCGCACCCCGATGTGTTCAACATCATGCTTCAGATACTTGAAGACGGACGTTTGACGGATTCCAAGGGGCGTCTCATAGACTTCAAAAACTGTGTGATCATCATGACGTCTAACCTTGGCGCGAGCAACATCGACGCGAAAAAGATCGGGTTCTCGGTTGTGGAGAGCGACCGTGGCTATGAACAGATGAAGCAGGGCATCATGGAAGAGCTCAAAAAAGCGTTTCGACCCGAGTTCATCAACAGACTGGACGACATCATCGTGTTCCACAAACTGAGTCAGGAACACACGAAGCAGATCGTGAGGCTCATGCTGAGCAATGTGATCAAGCGTCTCGAAGAACGCGAGATCTATTTGACATATTCGGAGGATACAGTCGATTACCTGGCTAAGGAAGGCTTTGATGAAAACTATGGTGCGCGTCCTCTGCGCAGGATGATTCAGCAAATTGTGGAGGATGAGATGTCGGAAGAGATTTTAAAGGGCACAATCAGCATCACGGATCACGTCAACATGTATATGAAGGACGGCAAGCCTGCGTTTAGCAAGCGGGAGAATGTACAAACCAGCAAGTCTGAAAAGCACGAAGAAAATGCATAAGCAGACTATTATGTGCACAATCCTGCCCGGTTGACAGTAAAAAATTACGAATCTCCCTGAACGATTAATGAACAGTTCAGGGAGATTTGCTGATTGTTAAAGAGTCGCTAAATTATTGAGAGGAAAGGGCGGCGCAGACAATGGTTTGACTGCGATGGACATGAGCAGCAGCGGATTATCATCGGCTGCTACCCGATTGGAGCTAAAAGAACCGCATAATCGGCACCTGTGAATAATCGCCCATTCTCCTCCTTGACGCACCCACACACTAACCGGCTCCATTATTCCGTGACACAGTGAGGCTCGGTCGCCTGGGTTATTATCCACATGGACACTCGATAAACACTTCGGGCAATGGTTTCTGTGCCTGCTCCCTGCACCGTCAGGAACAACAAGCGTTCCGCAAACCTTACAAACAAAGCTCTCTGTACAAGACGAATACCTATAATCGACTTTTATGTTTGTATCCATGACGTGGTTGTTTTCTTTATTGTTTTTCAATTTGGATTCCCCCTAATTTTATACGTTGACTTAATATTTGTATAAGAGTACCGTCAGCAACGCACAAAAAAACCACGTGGCAACACGATGCCTGTGGTTAGGAATCCAACTAT
>JAEWQS010000190.1 GCA_023399095.1 Bacillota bacterium | reverse complement strand
GTCGAAACATCGCATCCCAACAAATCACGGCAGATGATCGACCCATTTTTAATTTGATAAAGATTGATAAATTCTTCTGTTTTCGCATGACAGTTCTTCTTTGCTTCTAAATCACAAAGAGTATTCTGCCCATGCTTAAGCCCTATGACAAGAACCGCTCCAGATACGGCTCCGCAGACCTCGCCCGAACGAAAACCGCTGCCCAACCCATTAGCGAGTCTATAGGCTAAGTCTTTGCTTAGCCCATATGTGTCGCAGAAGGCCGATAATACTGTCTGCGCACAATTAAGACCATTATTAAAGTAAGTCAAAGCTTCCAAAGCGGCCGTTTTCATCTAATTCTACCTCACATCAATATTTGTTAACTAAGTATTCTCTTTTAATTACATTAATTTATTTTCTAGAGAAAATCAACTTTATCCTAATTTGAAAACAAAAAAACCATGGCGTCTCACGCCTTATAAAAAGACGCGGACGCCATGCTGTCAGGGAATATTTTGTGAAACATGTAAGCAGCTTTTTGCCAGTCCTTTTAGCTTGCCGAAAGCTTTACCGTTGCGCGTCGCATCAGCAGGAAACTGAGAATCGCGAATATGGCGTAGAATACGACGTTTGAAGCCATCGCCACATAAGGACTGCCGCTTAAGCGGCCCGTGCAAAACGCGATAAACGTTCCGATTGCCTTATAGACCTCTCCATGAAATAGCTGTACATCGAGAAGCGGCAATACGATTAAGAAAAACACGGGCACACCGATGGAGATAATCAGCTTCAACGGCTTGTTCATACGATAATACGCTGTCGAAATAAAGAATCCCAGCATCATGGAAGCTGTATACATAAAGAACATCCACAGGAACCCTTCACCGTATACCGAGAGGCCAATGCTGCTGTAACGCGACGCAAAAATCTGGATCATAAAAGGTTGATATTCTACAAACTGATTGATGATGAGTGCGTTTATGCTGTCAATAATGGCCATACCGGAGCATAAAATGCCTGTTGTCGCGACAAAGCTCACAAACATCGTTTTTCTCGATATGCCGTTGGCAGAAAACATATGAAACGTTGGTTTAAACGCATTTAAGCCGACCACAAGCAGAAAAATCATGGAAGCAAAATCCATGCCACCTATATGACCATCGCCACCAAGATTTCGGAATATTATCTGTCCTATGGTCGTCAGTATTAGAAGCGCATAGATCACAATATAAAATATGATAACAGGCCATTTGATACTTTTTAGCTGAAATTTTAACGCAGGTGCCAATCTCATTTTCTTTTTCCTCCTTTTAAGAATTTGTCAGATGGATGAAGAGGCTTTGCAGATTGAGGCGCGTAACCTCTATTCCCTGCGGCACTGACACGCCATCCAGTTGATCAAGCAAATAAGCACTTTTCATACCGCCAAGACTATCTGACCCAAGTACTTTTCGCCCTTGAGTAAAGCTGTCCACGATACCGGCAGGCCCTGTCACGGTCGCTCCTGCCTTAAGCGCGTTCTGCGTCGTTTCATTCATAATGATTTCACCATTTTTGATGATTGCCACATTCTCGATCACACTCGCTGCCTCTTCGATCAAGTGAGTTGACACAACGATCGTCTTCGGTCTTTTGCTGTAGTTCTCTATGAGTTCGCGGTAGAACACATCGCGAAAGTTTGCATCCAGACCCAGCACAGGTTCGTCAAGCAGTAATATGGGCGCGTTGGAAGATAGCGCTGCGATGATCTTATAGATGGAACCATAACCCGTGGAGAGCGCTTTCACTTTTTTCTTCAGGTTAAGTGCAAACTTATCCGCTAGCGAAAACGCATATTCACTGTCCATCTCGGGGTAGAACTCCTTCGTCCATTTTAACACTTCGTTTACAGTCATAGATTCAGGATACAAAGACTGCTCAGTCATGCAGTAAACCTTTTTCAATACAGCGTCATTCTCTTGCACCGGCTCACCGTCAATAAGAACCTGCCCGTTTGTCGGAAAGTTCTTGTTTGTTATCAGACTTAGCAGTGTCGATTTACCAGCCCCGTTTCGACCCAGCAAACCGCATATCTTATTTTCTTCAAATGTCAGCGTCACATTTTTAAGCGCCGTCGTGCTTCCATAACATTTGGTGACATTTTTGACTTCAATCAAGCTCATCGTTTAGACCTCTTTTCATCATATCGTTGATTTCCTCCACTGAAATTGATAGTTTTTGCGCTTCCGATAAAAGCGGCATCACATACTTTTCAAAGAATTGATGCTTTCTTTTTTTGAGTATCACCTCTCTTGCTCCTTTCGCAACAAACATGCCGAGTCCTCTTTTTTTATAGAGGATTCCATCCTCCGTCAGCATTGTAATTCCCTTAAGCGCCGTGGCCGGATTGATTTTATAGCTCACGGAGATTTCCGTTGTAGACGGTGCCTGCATATCTTCTTCGAGCGCGCCCGAAAGAATCGAATTCTCCAACTGCTCTGCTATCTGAATGAAAATCGGCACGTCGCTCTGCATATCCAATCGCACCTTATCACCTCCTTGGTTATCTACTCATGTAACTAACTATACATCCCATGCTTCGTATTGTCAATATCAATTTATAAATAATTTTGAGTTGCAGAAAAAAGAGCAACGGGATCGCTGCTCATATATTCAAAAGCATTATTATTAAAGTTTTGTAATGGTGCGACTAATACGTCCAGCCCAATATTCCCATACCGATAATATTCATTATAACCGGTACTGAATAAACGATTCCCAGCATAATAAGCTTGCTCTTAAGCTTCTTTAAACTCAGCATCACAATCGCGCCCACAAAAAAAGTGGAAATAGCCGATCAAAAAAATGAGCCATATGCCGCCAAACGACGCTGTCCAGAAAGGATATTCCCAAACAAGCATACCCGCACTATTCAGCACAACCTCCACTAAAACACAAAAAGCACTGTAACCGATAGCCACAAGCCACTTTTCGTCAATGCCGAGTATTTTTTTGTTTTTTGATTCTGATAACGAGTGGTAGTAAATGATACCGAGGATTGCAAACATGAACATAATTTCGATGTTCCAGCCGATCATCGTGCGCAGCGCGGTATCGCCGGGAGCTGTCCAGAAAGCCGATCGCCCAGTGAGCACCATCACCCACCCGTTCCATGTTTCATTAAAAAAGTCCAGACCTAAAATAGTGAGACCACAGAGAACGGGGTTCCAATCGGAAGATTTTCGAGCAAGGCTGATCTCTTTTGTGTAGATGTAGAACACAATTGCAAGGAGAGGAATGACATACCATTTCAGCGTTGAAAAGTCCCGAAGCCCATCTAAAGCCTGTAACGTTGCTTCAGTCATAATGAAATACCTCCTATTTGATTTTCATGGCAGCATCCGTTAACCAGCTACTGCACAAGTCCGTTGATAATCAAATCCATGCAGGATTCGTACATTTCTATTCCGTTATTCCCTTCGCCCTGACCATAGATTTTTATGAGATGCATCATATATATTGAAAACAACAGCTGTGTGGTATGCTCAATGTTGATATGGCGAAAAGCTTTGGCTTTAACGCCTTCTTCAAGTATACTTTTCAACATATCCTCTGCCGGTTTGTTAGATTCACTATATCTATCCTGCTTATGACTTATTGAAAATATATTGGGGTCTTGTAGAACGATATGGCAAAAATCCTGATTTCTTTTTGGATAATGGATTGCGGCTTGAGCCATAACTCTGAATTTTTCCATCGGGTCTTTGATTTTGCATACTTCGTTTTGCACATATAAGCGCCATTTATCTAATATATCGCTCATTGCCTGATGGTACAGATCCTCTTTGTTAACAAAGTATCTGTACATGGTGCCCTTTGCAATGCCAAGTTCATTTGCGATATCATCAATCGTCGTTTTTTTATAACCAAAGCGTGCAAAAAGTGAGATCGCCGCAGATAGGATTTGTTCTTTCATAAAAAGACACTCCATGAACTAATAAACGTTTTGTTCATTTGTTTTATATTCTGAGCTTAGCACCGTCAGCACTCAAAGTCAAGAAGTGATAACGGTATATATTATTCTTCTCACTTCTTCTTACTTGCCACGTTTTCTTGACACGAAAAAATGCTTCATCTATAATAACTTCGATAATTAATTAGAAAAGAATAGCAATAAGACAAATATGAAAGGACGCGCATGGAAGCACTATTAAAGGGTTTCACAAACTTTGGCTGGCAGCAGGCTGTGATGATCGTCATCGGCCTTGTTCTCATCATTCTCGCAATCAAAAAAGAGTACGAACCGATGCTGCTCCTGCCTATCGGATTTGGCTGTATTCTCACGAATTTGCCGCTTGCGACGGTCTTACAGAATTCGCTCGGAGAAGCAGGTTTCTTAAAGGTGCTTTACAGTGCCGGCATCACAACGGAGCTCTTTCCGCTGCTTATATTTATCGCGATCGGAGCGATGATTGATTTCTCACCATTGTTAAAGCAGCCGGTCATGCTGTTCTTCGGTGCTGCGGCACAGTTTGGCATTTTTGCCGCCATGATGATGGCCATATGCGCCAACGCCATCATACCTGGCATCTTCTCCATTCAGGAAGCTGCGGCTGTGGGTATTATCGGCGCAGCCGACGGGCCCACAACCATTTTTGTGGGTAATCTGTTTGCAGAAAAATACATAGGTCCACTTTCTGTCGCGGCCTATTCATATATGGCGCTGGTTCCCATCATACAGCCCCCCGTCATTCGTGCTCTCACCACAAAAAAGGAACGGCGCATCCATATGGATTCCGATATAAACAAACAGATCCCCAAGCCGGTGCTCATCGCGTTCCCCATCATCATCACGCTTGTCGTGGGCTTTGTGGCACCGGACGGCGTGCCGCTTGTCGGCGCTTTGATGTTCGGTAATCTGATTCGCGAATGCGGCGTGCTAAAGCGTCTTTCGGATTCGGCTCAGAACGAGCTTGCCAATATCGTTACCATATTACTTGGCATCACGATTGGCTCCACGATGTCGGGAGATACATTCCTTCAGTGGAATACAGTGATGATACTCATCATCGGTTTTCTTGCGTTTGTGTTCGATACCGCGGGCGGTGTGCTGTTTGCAAAACTGATCAACTTGTTCCTGAAAAAGAAGATCAATCCCATGATCGGTGCGGCCGGTATATCCGCGTTCCCGATGTCAGCGCGTATTGTTCATAAAATGGCGCAGAAGGAAGACCCGTCCAACTTCATACTGATGCCCGCCATCGGCGCCAATGTCTCGGGGCAAATCGGGTCAATTATTGCAGGCGCAGTGCTTATCTCACTGCTCGTTTAAAAGGAGGCTGTTATGACTGTTTCAGAAATGATTGTTCAAGGCTTAAAATATATGGGAATCGGCGTTTGTGTCGTGTTCGCCGTTCTGGCTGTTTTCTTCGTCGTGATCAAGCTGTTGATGAGAATATGGCCCTCAAATGTAAAAGAATGAATCTGATCAGCCCGGTGTATCCAACTGACACCGGGCTTTTTGATAATGTCGTTGACTATGGTACTTCCACAACTTCCACCATAGGGACGACAACAGCGTTTGCGTCCTCAGACCATGCCGCAAACTTAATCGGCGCTGTCATGGCTCCTATGATACTGTAACCCTTGTCTTCGATGTCATCTATCATATCCAGATAAGCCATGGAACGGATATCACTGATCTCTGTGCCATACGAAAGGTGGTAGCCGTCCGCATTGTCAAAATAGCCGTTGCCCCATGTGGGGTCAGCGAAATGCCATTCATTATCCGCATAGAATTCAACCCAAGCGTGAGAGCCGCTTGCCGCGGAGTGCGACCAGTCACCGGTCTCACGCAAATCATTATACACAAGGCCTGATATATCCCTCGCCGGAATACCTGCAGCACGAAGCATTGCCACCATAAGCGTGGCATAATCACCGCATACACCCTTTTTTACAAACAGCGTGTCTGACGCGTTTTGTTTCTCAACATTTATTTTTGGCTCACGGTCAAAGCGAATTGTTTTTGATACAAAATCAAAAATATTTTTTGCAGTTCTATAATCGTCATTTTGTATGACAAGCGGAACTGTTGCGTCCATAATATCCTGACTGTCTGAATCAGTGTATTCACCTGGCAGTAAATATTCCTGCTTAACGGCTGTTTCGTCCCATGTTTTCTCTCCGCTGAGCAGCGTCACGGTATATTTTAATTCTACTGTCTTCTGACTTCCGTCTCCTTGCAGTTGTGTATTGAAAACCTGATAGCCATCCTCTTGCGTGATATCGTATGATTCTGCCGTGGTACGAATGTCGCTCACTTTTTGATAACCATAGCCTATGGGCAGATCTATCTGCAAATAGGATGTTGTTCCAGTAGAAGATGTTAAATTATATGTTTCCGTTACTTGGAAAGTCCGGTCTTTAGCGATACTGCACGCACTAAGAAACAACAGCATCACCATGCAGAACCATAAGCCCCACTTCTTCATTTTCGATACACCCCTCCTTTGCATTCAGTATATTAACATACATAAATAGGATTTTCATTATATTTCGCACAATAGAGCCTGCATTGTTACCTAAAAGTTGTCCCCATTCTCTCTGACGTGTGGGCTAAACTTTTTTGCCCTTAAATTTTATATGATATTTATCTCGGTTTCTCTTTTAGTTTAGTTTTTTTACCAGCAACGATGCAGACACACCACTGTTGTTTAATTCTGCACTGCATGTTGAGCCAGATGTCATAATTAAGCGCAAGGAAGTGTTTTCTTTGAGCTCTGCCAAAGCCATGGCGCTGTACATCCCTTCCTCAGGCCTGACCAAAAGGCTGATCAAACTGCCCGGAAGCTTTTCGCCATCTGCCTGCAACGCAAAAGCAGCATGAGCCGTTGTGGCGGCTGAAATAATGATAGAATAGCTGATTTCATAAACGCCCGCTGTTTCAATAAAAACATCCGATGACTGCTCATCGTGCGAGACCCCCGATAATACCGTATGGCAGCCAAATTTGACAGGAGCAACATCCCCCGGCACTGAAACAGCCAGGCTTTGCGGCCCGGTGTGATACACAAAGCCAAAGACATCTTGAGCCCGCGTATTCGTTAGCTTTAAGCTTCCGGATGACTCTTGTTCGTTTGAATGAAACGGCAATTGCGAAACCTCCGGCAAGTCAGCTTCTGCATGCATAGACTGCCAATGTCCGCTTTGGCCATTATGTGAGCGGCTTGTGATATATGTACGGAACATGTGATTTCTCCTTCAATTTTTAATTGTAAGGAAGTATAGCGAATTAGACTGTGCTTCCCTAATATAGTCTATTTACGTTTGCATAAAGCGTGCAACGAAAAAAGCCGGTCGTATGCCGGCGCATCCGCCCCTATGATTGATAAGAAACAGGAGAAAACCAATTGGATAATGTAGATCACATGGTAATGGATATAAAACCAGTTAGTTAACGATGATGTTGGCTCATGCAGGTCATACCGCCAGCATCCCTTTTTCTGAAGAAAGCCATTTAACCTTAATCCGGTGATTGATTATGTTACTTCGATGGGGATAAAGTCGAAGGCTGTGACATCAAAGAGCCCCATGTCAGTGAGCTTGATTTCGGGTATCACCGACAACGAAATAAAGCATAATGTCATAACCGGCTCTACCGCGCTGCTGATTTTTAATATGGTATGTGCGCTCTCATGCAGGCTTGTCAGCCGCTCGTCAACCCATTCTCCGGATTGGTCGCTCATAATGCCGCCAA
>JAEWQS010000161.1 GCA_023399095.1 Bacillota bacterium | reverse complement strand
GCGTACCCACGTTATCCGCGGCAGGCCCCATGATATAGATTTTCTGTCCGCGCTTGAACGGCAGAACGCCGTTGTCGTTCTTGAGCAGCACCTGCGATTCTTCAACAAGCTTTTTCGCGAGCGCACGACCTTCCACACTCCCAAGCTCGCTTATAGCGATTGATGTATTATCGAGATACGGATCCTCAAATAGCCCCATATCAAATTTGACCGACAGTATGCGCGACACCGCGTCGTCAACGCGCTCCTGCGGTATAATACCACTTTCTACGCCTTTGACGATGGCGTTTATTGCTTCTCTGTACTTATACGGCTCCATCAGCATATCCACACCCGCATTAATCGCCGCAGTGATCTGCGCGTCATAGGTCGGAGCATTGATACCCGCAACAGCTTCCCAGTCAGACACCACGAAGCCGTCAAATCCGAGCTCACCCTTAAGCACGTCGGTGATGAGATATGTGTTTTCGTGCATTTTAAGTCCGTTATATGAACTGAAGGATGCCATCACGCATTTAACCCCATCTTCCACAAGCCTCTGGTAAGGCGCCATATGGGTTGCTCTCAGTTCCTCTTCAGTCATCTGCGCGTCGCCCCGGTCAATTAGATAATCTCCCTCACCTGTGCCAAATGTTGTTCCCCCGTCCGCTAAATAATGCTTGGCACACGGCAGCACACCGCTTTCCATCTGTCCCTTTGCAAACGCCGATCCGAGTTCGCTCACGATATCCGGGTCGCTCGAATAGCTTTCGTACGTGCGGCCCCATCTTGGGTCCTGCACCACCGCCACACACGGCGCAAAATTCCAAAGGATACCCGTCAGTTTCATCTCTTCGCCCACATAGGCGCCCATCTGCAGTGTCAGTTCGGGATCATTTGCCGCGCCGATACCGATGTTGTGCGGAAATATCACCGCGCCATACACCGTATTGTGCCCATGCACCGCATCTACACCGTAAAGAAACGGTATTTTCAACTCCCTTGAAAGTGCTGCCGTTTGAAATGCGTCGAGCGCCTGACTCCAGTGCTCCACCGTGTTGTTGTTGTCCGGTACGGAGCCGCCGCCGCTGAGCACCGAGCCGAGGCCAAGCTCAGCCATGTCCTGCTCGTTTACGGGATACTGCTCACCCTGCACCATCTGTCCCGCCTTGTCGGCAAGGCTCATTTTGGAGAGCAGGTCGGCCACGCGTTCCTGAGTGGTGCGTGACGAATCAAGGTAAATCTCCTTCGCCGCAATGGATTCCTCAGCCGCAGGGGATTCCGGCGCTTCGGACGATTGCGCAGTTTCGTTTTGAGAATGGGCGGTCTCCGCCGCAGGCGTACTCTCGCATGCCGCAAGGCCAATGGCCATCAAAATGCCAAGAACTAAAGTTAGAATCTTCTTCATGTGAATCCTCCCAATACAGTAAAAAATGTACATCTGCTGTGTAAGCGTACAATCATATCTTACGAAATACAATACCCTGAGCCACGAAACCTACGAAAGTGACTGGGACTAACAAAACAGAACATCACGAAGCCTGTAGGGAAGGGTCTTGACCCTTTCGCATGGTTTGTACTCTGCAACGCCATTGTCCATCACACCCGTAGGGAAGGGTTTCGACCCTTCCCTATGGTTTGCACACTGTATCACCTATTTCCCTCCACATCCGCAGGGGCCGGTTTCCACGCCGGCCCGGATAGCATAACCCCGACCCATAAATCACGGGAGGGCACGGAGACCCTCCCCTACGCTTCGTGATATATGTGAGATTTCCGAAACGTGAGAGGCAGGTTTCGACGTTTGGTTCGAACGGGGTAAGCCTGTCCGCGTGTCTGAACACAGCAACTTTTTCTGACGTTACCCGCAGGGGCCGGTTTCCACGCCGGCCCGTATGTCTAAACGCAATAACACCAACAGAGCAGTAGAATATCTTAGCACAGAAAAAACCGCCGACGGTTCCCCATCGGCGGCCTCATTTTTTAGTATATAGATCTTAACCCAGTATCTTCTTCAAATCTTCGCTCGCGTCTCCCGTCGGCGTGATACCGTAATTCTCCACGAGGAAGTTCAGCACATTCGGCGATACGAACGCAGGCAGCGAAGGCCCAAGGTAAATATTCTTGATGCCGAGCGATAGCAGCGTAAGCAATATGCAGACGGCCTTTTGCTCATACCACGAGAGCACTAACGTTAGCGGCAGCTCGTTGACCTCGCAGTCAAACGCTTCAGACAGCGCCACCGCCACGCGGATCGCGCTGTAAGCATCGTTGCACTGCCCCATGTCCATGAGCCGCGGCAGTCCGCCGATCTCTCCCATGTCGAGGTCGTTAAAGCGGTACTTGCCGCAGGCCAGCGTCAGCACGACCGTATCGTCGGGTGTCTGCTTCACAAAATCAGTGTAGTAGCTGCGCTTTGTCCTTGCGCCGTCACACCCGCCGACTAAGAAGAAGTGCTTGATTGCGCCTGCCTTGACCGCGTCGATCACCTTGTCCGCCACAGACAGCACCGTGCCGTGTCCAAAGCCTGTCGTCATGCTTGTGCCGCCGTTTAGCCCTGTGAACACCTTATCCTCGTCAAAGCCGCCCAGTTCAAGCGCCTTTTCAATCACTGGCGTGAAATCCTTGTCCTTGCCGATGTGTACCATCTCAGGATATCCCACCACGCCTGTTGTGAATACTCTGTCGCTGTAGCTTTCCTTTACGGGCATCAGGCAATTCGTCGTGAAGAGGAACGCCGCGGGCACATTCGAAAACTCCTTTTGCTGGTTCTGCCATGCCGTACCGAAGTTGCCCTTAAGCTGAGGATAGCTTTTGAGCTTCGGATAAGCGTGCGCGGGCAGCATCTCGCCGTGCGTGTAGATGTTGACGCCTTTACCCTTGGTCTGCTCCAGCAATTGATACAGATCATGCAAATCATGCCCCGAAACCACGATGAACGGCCCCTTCTCCACCATCAGCGGCACCTTGACCGGCGTCGGTGTGCCGTATGTGTCTGTGTTGGCCTTATCGAGCAGTTCCATGCACTTTAGGTTTACCGTGCCCACCTTCATCACAAGCGGCAGCAGACTTTCCATTGTGGCCTGACCATCTCCCACAGCACTCAGGCCTTCAAAGAAGAAGCGGTTCACCTCATCGTCTGTGTACCCAAGCGCCGCCGCGTGATACGCATACGCCGCCACGCCGCGCAGGCCAAGCAGTATAAGCGATTTGAGTGAACGCACATCCTCGTTCTCCGTCCATAAGGCCAGAGGCTCCTCGGACAAGCTTTTGGTCTTAGCTCCGGCCAGTTCTGCTTCCTTATTCGCTGTCTCAATAAACGTTTTGATATCGTCAGCATCAAAGTTCACGTTTGTGATGGTCGCAAAAAGCCCATCGATCATCACGCGCACAGCTTGTTCACTCGGGTTCTCTTTTGCAGCGCCCGCAAGATTGATCAGCACGTTTGTGAGCGCATCCTGTAGATTGGATATCTCTGCCGTTTTGCCGCAGACACCCGCACAGCCTGTGCAGCCCGTTCCTTTTGCCGTTTGTTCACACTGGAAACAAAACATCTCGTTTGCCATATTGTCTTCCTCCTCATATATTTGAATCTTACTAATTTGCGATGACAGTTAAGAGGATATCGCAATAGGGCGCTTCTGTATGTTGCATTTGCAACAGATGACAAAGAAAGCCGAAGTTTTCCACCCCGGCTTTCTTTCATTTCTTTTATTGTTTTTACTAACGTTTGGTATTATCAATCGCTACAATTGACGGCAGATAAAATGCCAGTACTGCAATCCCGATAATTCCGACACCGGATATCAAGAACCACGTATGCACGCCGATTTGTTCTGCAAACGCCCCTGCAAACAATAGCCCTAACGGCATTGAGACCGACATTGTGCTTAATGAGAGCGAGAACACACGCCCCAAATATTCCGGCTTGATTCTTTCCTGATAAAGTGCCGTCTGTGCACCGTAGAACGGAGCCGAAAGCCCCATGAATACGCAGCAAATGACAAAGATCACGAAGCTTCCCTGCGGCAATGCTCCCGAGACCACGAGGCTGATACCCATTAGAAGAATGGACAGGCATATTGTTCTTGTTTTTTTCTTAAACCCACCCCAAACTCCTAAAATGAGTCCGCCACCCAGCATTCCGATCGCAAAAGCGACTTCCGTGGCTGCTGCATGCGCTGGCGTTCCATTAAAGTATTGCATACTCATCAATGGATAAAGCGCGTTGATGGGCATATACAAGAACATATAAAGCGTTCCGATCCAAAGCAGAGCAAACAAGCCTTTATTCTGACGCAACTCCAAGTATCCTTCTTTCATTTCCAACATAAAGTTTTTGGAAACAGCCGTTTCAGATACAGTGGGCTTTGGAATCGCGACAAAAGCTACCGTGATGCAAGCAATTAGCGCTCCTGCGATATCAATGGCAATAATTTTATCCAAAGACCATACCGCGTAAAAGAACGCGCCGGCAGCAGGGCTTAAAATGAAGCTGATTGAATTTATTGCCTGACTGTAGCCCGCACATTTTGTCAGCTTGTCTTCCGGTACCAGAAGCGGTGTCGCTGCACTTAATGCCGGGGTATGGAATGCGGTGCCAATGCTTCGTATAAACAGTATCAGCAAAATGAGCCACACCTCAAGTTCTGTAATCATCGCGATAACGGCCAGAATTCCTCCCGCGAAAGCAATAAATAAATCGGCGCCAATCATCACCAGCTTTCTACTTAGTCGGTCTACCCATACTCCGATGAATGGCCCAAGCAGTGCTTGCGGTAAAAAACCAACCATCGTTGAAAGAGATAAAACCAACGCAGATCCGGTCTTTTCAGTGAGATAAAAGATAATCGATATCTGCAGAATACCGCTCGTGATAAGCGATATTGTCTGCCCTGATAATATTGTAAAGTAATGTCGTTTCCATTTGGCCATAGGTAATGTCATACTAACCTCCTAATATTAATTAAAGATTTCGTTAAACGAAAAAAGCAGACATCCATCCGTATAGCGAATTTCTGCCTGCTTAATGACATCAAACCAAAAGAAAACAGGGATAATGAGCAACTATTCAAAAACCGTGCCTTCTTATTCGTCTAAATAAGTACAACAAAACAATCCGCCAAGGAGGATTCAATTTTGTAACGACTTACCAAATACGAATATAGTAATGCACAGATATAATACTCCTATTTATGTTTTATGTGATTATAACATATTTATTTGCATGATGACAATAATAAATTCATAATTTTGACATAAAACGACTGCGATTTCTCCCGACTTGATCTCATGTATTATGCGAGCGCTAATGTTTGAAGTTTGGTGCTTATTTTGCCTCCCTCTGACGACTACCCCGAAGGGGTGGAACGGGAGGTGACACAAAGTGTCGGAGGGAGAGAAAATTGATGGCTTATATCGGTTGATTCTTTTGAAAGCGGTCTTAATTTCTACGATGACAATATCGAGTTCATATTTTTGACAAAAAAACGGCTGCGATCTCTCGCAGCCGTCCGATGTAGACTGTACTTATTTAAGTTCTGCAGTTGCGCCAACTTCTTTAAGCTTAGCAACCATGCCTTCGGCTTCCTCCTTGGCAACAGCTTCTTTCACTGTGCTGGGAGCGCCGTCAACCACGTCTTTGGCTTCTTTGAGGCCAAGGCCGGTGAGCTCACGGACAACCTTGATAACCTTGATCTTCTCAGCGCCGACATCCTTAAGCACAACGTCGAACTCTGTCTTCTCTTCTTCCACAACAGCAGGGCCAGCAGCCGGGCCGGCAGCAGCCACAGCCACAGGGGCAGCAGCGCTCACGCCGAATTTGTCTTCAATCGCTTTGATGAGCTCGGAAAGCTCGAGTACACTCATCTTCTCAATGGCTTCTAATATTTCTTGATTGCTCATTTTTATTTCCTCCGTAAATTTTTAAATTCAATGTTATTTCATTTGGCGATTACGCCTCTTTTTGTTCCTTTACCGCATTCAATGCGTATCCCAGCTTGCAGATAATGCCCGAAAGCGATCTTGCAAGGCCTGTTATCGGCGCATTGAGTGTGCCTGCCAATTGTGCAAGCAGCTGCTCTCTCGACGGCAGCTCTGCCAGCGCTTCAATGCCCTTTAAGTCGACAACCTTTTTGCCAAGCACGCCGGATTTAATCTCCGTCTTCTTGACCTTTTTGACGAACTCGACGAGCACCTTCGCCGGAGCGACCGGATCATTGGTACCAAACGCCACAGCCGTCGGGCCTGCAAGGTATTCGTCCAGCCCTTCAATCTCAAGCATATCCGCTGCGCGCTTGAGCATCGAATTTTTAATAACGTGATATTCCACGCCCGCTTCTCGGAATTTGTTGCGAAGCTGGGTCACCTCTTCCACGTTGAGTCCTCTGTAATCATAGAAGATGATGCCTTTGCACTGCTCCATCTTTTCCTTAAGCTCTAAAACGATTTGTTTTTTCGCCTCAATGGCTTTCTCTCCCAAGTGTTTCACCTCCTTAGTCACTCGTAAAACCAAAAACCCCTTTTTGCGCTGGAAAGCCGCACAAAAAAGGGTCATTTTTCGCATCAACTCTCCTCGACAGGAAATTAAGCTTTATAAGCACCTGTTGTCTTCGGCAGTTTTGAGATATTCAATTTTCGAAGTTATTCTATCAGCACCGAAGCGGTTTGTCAACTAGCTTATAAACCGTGTCGGGTTGATTTTGACTCCGGGGCCCATCGTAGAAGACACGACCACGCTCTTTAAATATGTGCCCTTTGCGGCAGACGGCTTGGCCTTGATCAGCGCTTCCATCAGCGCGCCGAGGTTATCCATGAGCTTCTCTTTTCCGAAGCTTTTCTTGCCGATGATCACGTGAACGATAGCGGTCTTGTCCACACGGTATTCCACCTTACCGGCTTTGATATCCGTGATGGCTTTGGCAACGTCCTTGGTAACCGTACCGGATTTCGGATTCGGCATGAGGCCCTTGGGGCCCAGTACACGACCGATCTTACCGACAACACCCATCATATCAGGCGTAGCCACGCAAACATCGAACTCAAACCAGTTCTCGTTTTTGATTTTATCGACGAACTCGTCGCCGCCCACATATTCCGCACCAGCTTCCTGCGCTTCTTTGGCGCTGTCGCCCTTGGCGAAAACAAGCACGCGAAGCGTTTTGCCTGTGCCGTGAGGCAGCACGATTGCACCTCTCACCTGCTGGTCGGCATGACGCGGGTCTACACCCAAGCGAACCGATGCTTCAATGGTCTCATCAAAATTCGCCTTGGCTGTATCGATAGACAGCTGCAGCGCATCAATCGGATCATACTGCATTGTCTTGTCATATGCCTTCAGGCTCTCAAGATATTTTTTTCCTCTTTTCATATTATCCTCCTCGTGGTTTCGCGGCTATGATAAGCCTCCCACATTTTCACTAGTCGACAACTTCGACGCCCATGCTTCTTGCCGTTCCGGCAATCATGCTCATGGCTGCTTCAACGCTTGCCGCGTTCAAATCCGGCATTTTCGTTTCAGCAATTTCTTTAAGCTGCGCTTTGGTAATCTTGCCAACCTTCTTCTTGTTGGGCTCACCGCTGCCGCTTTCAACATTGATCGCCTTTTTGATAAGAACAGGCGCCGGGGGTGTCTTCATGATGAACGAGAACGTTCTGTCTGC
Source organism: Bacillota bacterium (assembly GCA_023399095.1). GTDB lineage: Bacteria > Bacillota > Clostridia > Christensenellales > SZUA-584 > SZUA-584. The sequence goes on along the minus strand of JAEWQS010000161.1, from coordinate 9,504 downwards.
ATACACCGTGATAACGACGGGGATAATGTAGCCCACCTGCTTAGCTGTCTTCTCGTTGAACTCTTTACAAAAGCCCATAATGTTGACACCGTGCTGGCCCAAAGCCGGACCAACCGGCGGGGCAGGCGTTGCCTTGCCTGCAGGGATCTGCAGTTTGACGTAACCAGTAATCTTTTTAGCCATGGTTACACCTCCTTGATTCTTTTAATTGTGGTACAAGCGGATGATAAAATAAATCCTCCCACTTGCTAAAAGAAGTTACCTTCTTATATTCGTTTGATCTGGACGAAATCGAGATCGACCAGTGTATCGCGCCCGAACATCGAAACAACGACCTTGACTTTCTGCTTTTCGGGCTGAACCTCTTTAATCACGCCGACGAAGCTCTCAAGCGGGCCGGATGTCACCATCACGTTCTCGCCTACTTCCACGTCGAGCTTGATGGGCACGTTCTCAACGCCCATCGCGCGCACTTCCTTGTCGGTCAGCGGAATCGGCTTAGACCCCGGTCCCACAAAACCCGTGACGCCGCGCGTGTTGCGCACTACGTACCACGTCTCATCGTCAAGTATCATCTTGACCATGACGTATCCGGGATAACGCTTTTTCATCACATGCTTTTTCTTGCCGTTCTTAACTTCGATACTCTCTTCCATCGGCACCTTCACTTCAAGAATAACATCCTCAAAGCCACGGTTTTGTATCGCCTTTTCAAGATTCATCTTGACCTTGTTTTCATAGCCTGAATACGTATGGATGACATACCAATAGGGTTTATCAGTCTTTTCCTGCTTGATAAACACACCCTGCACTTCAGGTTTTTTCGGCTCTTCTGTTACTTCCGGCGATTCAAGTAACTCGCCGGTCTTTGTTTCTTCAGACATCAACTTAAATTGTGCGCCGCCGGAATCATATGACACGCAGCGCGCCTCCTTACTTATTTAGAACAAGGTTAAACAAAGAACTCAAGCCTAAGTCCATAAGGCCAACAATGATAGCCACGACAATGATGAATGCGATAACAGCACCTGCGTATTTAATCAGGTCCTTAGCTGTCGGCCATGTGACTTTTTTTAACTCGGAAATAATATCCTTAAAAAACCTGGCCGGACTCTTTCTTTTTTTCTTGTTCGCTTTTTTTGCAGCCTTCTTTTGCTGCTCCAGCTTTTCCTTACGATCGTTTCCGAGTATTTTTGCTTTTGCCATAGCCCTCACATCCTAAACGTTTAATAAAATACCCAAGCCACACAAGACTTATACTATTTGGTTTCCTTGTGTGAGGTGTGTTTCTTGCAGAAACGGCAGTATTTGTTCATTTCGAGCCTGTCAGGGTCGTTCTTCTTGTTCTTCATGGTGTCGTAATTTCTCTGCTTGCACTCTGTGCATGCCAGTGTAATTTTGGTACGCATGGCCATCCTCCAAGTCTTGTATCAGCGCACTAAAAAAGGCTCTCAGAGCCTTTCCAAATAGCGCTATTGGTAATCTAACACAAGCGCGCTTTAATGTCAATGTTTATGACACATAAGAACAATATTTTTTGTAGCTAATTTATGGGATCGCTTCGCCTCAAATCAAGCACCATCAGATAATCATCATGCGGCTCCGCCACAACATTGAAACCAAGCTTCTTATATAAATAATATGCAGGGTTATCCTTTTGTACGCTCAGTGATGTCTGAGCGTAGCCGCGTTCCTTGAGTTTTTGTATCATCGCCTGCATCAGTTCCGTTCCAAGGCCCTTGCCCCTGTACTCTTTATACAGAGAAACCGCAAACTCGGGCGTGAAGTCATCAATATAGCCATAGCCTTTGATATCGCCCGAAAGAATCCTCGTCCACACAGCCCCCATACATTTGCCACCTTTGACCGCCACGAGGCATACATCGTCCGGCCTGCCCCAATCGTCAATATAATTACGAATGCTTGGCTCATCAATGATATTTTTGGGGAGCCGGGGCTCCCCTTCCCTCTGAAACACCGCTTCATAGAGAAAGTCTTTAAGCAAGTGCAGCTCGTCAGGCCGTATATCGCGTATCTCTATCATAATCTACCGCTTTATCACATCGCCGCTGCCGTTATCGGATATGGATACTGTAGCAGGATCGCCGGTGTAGATTACATCGCCGCTGCCGTTTACGCTGCCGGTCAGCTCAGACGCCACATTCACACTGATGTCTCCGCTACCCGAAATATTGACATTGACACTTTTCATCGCGCAATCCCGCCCGTCAAAATCGCCGCTGCCGTTGATAGAAATATCCGCGTTGGCTGCCGAACCGTCCACCTTTATCCGTCCTGATCCATCTATATCCGCACGAATCTGCTGCGTGTTCACTTTCAGGTCGATGTCGCCCGAGCCGCTCACCAAAGCTTCCAGATCCGACGTCTCCAGTATCAGCTGTATATCACCGCTGCCCATGATACCGACGCGAAAATTATCGCCCTTGAGCGCTTCATCGGCATCAAGAGAAATACTGCCGCTGCCATCCAGCTCTATGGTGCCGCCGTTAACCGCTGGAATACGGACAGTCATGGGTTTGTGCAGCGTGAGGCTTGTGTGGTCCTTCGTAGAGACTGTGAGTTCACCGCTTGAATTTTGATTCAGCTCAACCAAATCAATCACGTTGCTTTCCCCTTCAATAACCGCTTCACTCTCAAGACTTGGGTCAATGATCACGTCAATCGAACCCATGCTTTTAAGTCCGGTCACGTCCTGCTCAATATCCAAGGTCTTTGTCTCCATCTTTCCGTTGCCGACGACCACATTGCCGTCATTAAACTGAATATGAAAGCCGCGAAGGCCGCAGCCTGCAAAAGCGGCAGTCAGCAACGCCATAATTATAAGAAAATAGATGCCTTTTAAATACTTTTTCATAATACCCTCCAAATACTTTGATAAACCATTTTATTACTCCGACAGAACAAACATTTTCATTTAATTAAAATGACAGGCTGTCGATAAACGCCTCCTCATGTCATGCTGAGGAGCGTAGCGACGTGAGCATCCCATGGCAAAACGCTTTAAAAATGGGATTCCTCAATCGCTAATGCTCATTCGGAATGACACAAGTGACTATTTTGACACTTTCACATCTTCATTCTATTATAATTTTATTGTTCGTCTCCCGTAATATCATATACATATTTATGTAAAAGTCAATTTCTATTATAGCTGCAATCCTTAAATGATTATAACGATAATCCTTAAATAATGTGAATTGACCTTTTATATGATATAATCATACCAAATTATTGATTTTCGGGGATAAACCTATGCGGGACAAACAGGTTGTTTATTATATGAAGGATGCTGTTTTTGCGGCGGTAGAAGCGCTAAAAACAAAGAACGCTGAAGGCGTCTGTGATGCGGTGCTTTCAGCACTGCTCAAAGGCTGGTTTGCCGAACAGGCTGAAGCTGTGGCAGTGCTGGCGGACGGCCTTGCCGTGCCCATGCTTGCGCGAAGTGAAACGGCGCTTGACGATTATGCGCAAAATGCCGCGTGGCACAACGGCTCCTGCTTTGCCGTCTGCTCTCTGAGCGGGCGAAACGCGTTTGAACGGAACCTGCACGACTACTGTATGTCCATCGCCTATATAGAAGGAAAGCAAATCAAAGCGGCGATGGTATACGACCCGTCTCACGCGGAGCTTTACCACGCCGTCAAAGACCTTGGCGCATATATGAACGGCAAGAGTCTTCATGTCTCAGGCTGCAAGCGCGTGATGGACGCGTGTGTTTCCCTCGATCACGGCACGCTGCGCACCGCGCGCGCAGAAGCCCTGCGGGATCTTCTCACACAGGCGCAGGATATCCGCAGCGGCGCATCCTTTTCTCTGGCGCTGTGCCATACGGCAAGCGGACGCATCGACGCGGCATTTGGCCGCAGTCAGGCGTTCATCGACTACGCCGCGGGGCTGCTGATTGCACAAGAAGCGGGCGCAACACTGCTCGGTTTCGATGGCAAGGCGTTGCCGCCCATAAATGAGCTGGGTGAGCGCCGAAGCCTTATCGCTGCCTCACCAGACATTGCGCAGGAGCTGGGCGAGCTGGCGGCGGCGCTGTCACAATAGCTTATCAGTTTCTACTGCTTCCATGTCACACTCATCGATCTTTATCCATTTGCGTTTGGAATTCAGGACTAAAATCAACATCATTAATGCTTATGAGCTACCATCCTAATAGACGGCATATTTTTTCCAATATATAAAATAAAAACCCTCTATGTTGCAAATGCAACGTACAGAAGTCTCTGTTTGTGTTAAGTTAAAAACAGAACAAAAAGAGGAGGGTATGACAGATGGGAAAGGTATTAACGGATAAGGTCACATGGGTCGGCAAGGTGGATTGGGAGCTCAAAAGATTCCATGGAGACGAGTATTCCACGCGCAGAGGCTCGTCCTACAATTCGTATCTCATTCGGGATGAAAAGACAGTGCTTATCGATACGGTTTGGCAGCCGTATGACAAGGAGTTTGTCGCCCGCCTCAGCGAAGAAATTGACCTGAACAGCATTGATTATATCATCGCGAACCACGCGGAGGTGGACCACAGCGGTGCACTGCCGGAGCTGATGCGCCATATTCCAAACACGCCGATTTACTGCACGACCAACGGTGTGAAATCGCTCAAAGGGCACTATCATAAGGACTGGAATTTTGTCACGGTAAAAACGGGAGACACACTCAAGCTGGGCAGCTCCAGCCTGATATTCATAGAAGCGCCGATGCTGCACTGGCCGGACAGCATGTTCACCTATATGACAGACGATAACATATTGTTTTCCAACGACGCGTTCGGTCAGCATTACGCCACCGAATCGCTGTATAACGACGCAGTGGACAGCGCAGAGCTATACGCCGAGGCGATCAAATATTACGCGAATATACTCACACCCTTTTCGCCGCTCGTCACAAAGAAAATTAACGAGGTGTTGGGGTTTGGCCTGCCGGTCGATATGATCTGCCCAAGCCACGGCGTTATCTGGAAGGATGATCCCGTTCAGATCGTTAAAAATTATCTTGCATGGGCAGATTCGTATCAGGAGAACCAGATCACCCTCGTCTACGATTCTATGTGGGGCGCCACCCGCCTGATGGCCGAGGGCATCGCGGCAGGCATAAAAGCGCAGGACGATGCCGTCACCGTCAAGCTGTTCAATGCGGCCAAGGAAGACAAGAACGACATCATCACCGAGGTGTTCCGCTCAAAAATGGTACTCATCGGCTCATCCACCATCAACCGCGGATACCTGCATGCCATTGGCGGGCTGCTCGAGATGATCAAGGGGCTCAAGTTCACAGGCAAAAAAGCGGCGGCGTTCGGCAGCTATGGCTGGAGCGGCGAATCCGTCGGTCAGCTCACCCGCGCAATGGAAGATGCCGGCTTCGAGATGGTGGAAGGCATAAAGACGCTTTGGAAACCGGATAATGATGCACTATCAGAATGCGAAGAATACGGAAGAAGAATTTCGGGGATAAAAGAAGAAGGAAATGAAAACACTTGATTTATCGCAATCTGTCTACACGCTGTGTTCACAGAATAAAGGGCTTGCGGACATACTCAAGCAAATGGGGTTCACGGATATCACGAAGCCCGGCATGCTCGCGACGGCGGGGCGGTTTATGACCATCTCAAAGGGCGCGGCTCAGACTGTTAAAAAGGTCTTTAAGTATAATTCGTGGGCAAGACGGGCTGTGCCCGCGCAGCCCACACTTTGCGGGTTTGCGCAGTTTCGAGTTTGAGAGGAACAAGCAAACCCGGCAAACTGGCGGAAAACCGAAGGTTTTTCGACAAGCTCAAAGAGCATGGCTTTAGGATCAGCGAACAGGAGGAAACACGATGAGTCAGGAAATCAACAACAGAGAATACAGAAAAAAAGTGATTAAGGATCTGCTGTCTCAGCTGCACGCAGGCAAGACGGTGGATGAAGTAAAATCGCAATTCGAAAAGACATTCAGCGGCGTGTCCGCTTCCGAGATATCCGATGCGGAGCAGGCGCTGATATCCGAAGGGCTGCCCGTCCATGAGGTGCAGCGCTTGTGCGACGTGCATTCGGCGGTGTTCAAAGGCTCCATTGAAGACATCCACAAGCCGTCCGAGGCGTCCAGAACGCCGGGGCATCCCGCGCACACGCTGATTCAGGAAAACCGCGCGATCGAATCCCTGATCGACAAACGCATCCATCCGCATCTGAATGCGTTGCTGGATGGAACGGATGACAATGCGGACGCGCTGCTAAGCGACTTAAAAGCGCTTACAGACATACACAAGCATTATTTAAGAAAAGAAAATATACTCTTCCCCTACCTTGAGCAGTATGGTATCACCGCTCCGCCCAAGGTCATGTGGGGTGTGGACGACGAGATTCGTGAGCTTATCAAATATGCGGCTTCGCAGGCAAGCGTCTACAAGGGAGACGCAAAAGCGCTCGGAGTCGCCGTGGAGGAAGCCGTCACGCGCATCAAAGAGATGATATTTAAGGAAGAAAACATTCTGCTGCCCATGCTGCTCGAACAGCTAACGCAACAAGAGTGGAAGCGCATTGCAGACGAAAGCCCCGATCTTGGTTATTGCCTGATCGAGCAGCCGCCCTCCTGGCAGTCTGCGGCAGCGGCGGGAGAAGCACCGTCCGTCAAGGTGCAGGAAGGCGCGATCAATCTGCCCACAGGCGTGCTGTCCGTTAAGGAACTCACAGCGCTGCTGGATACGCTGCCCGTCGATATTACGTTCGTGGGTAAAGACGACACCGTCAAGTATTTCTCTCAAGGCGCGGAGCGTGTGTTCCCGCGCACACGGGCGATCATTGGGCGCAAAGTCGCTAATTGCCATCCGCCCGCCAGTGTGCACATCGTAGAAGGCATCATCAATGACTTAAAATCGGGCAAAAAGACGCACGAGGATTTCTGGATACGCATGGGCGAAAAGTATGTCTACATCCGATACTTCGCGGTCAGGGACTCTGGCGGCGAATACTTGGGTACGCTTGAGGTCACGCAGGATATCGCCCCTGTTCAACAGATTACCGGAGAAAAACGGCTCGTGTCGGATATATAAGTTAACCATAGATTTAGAAAGGGGTTTAATATCATGAAGATACTTAAAAACATCGATTTGGAAACAGTCCTCAATATGGCGGATCTGGTCTCGTATCAGCCGGGACAGATCGTGAGCCGCACGCTCGTGCAAAACAAAGCCGTGAGCATGACGCTTTTCGCGTTTGACGTGAACGAGGAGATCAGCTCGCATGAATCCAAGGGCGACGCGCTCGTATATATACTCGACGGCACCGGAACCGTCACCATCGGCGGCAATGTTTACTCTCTAAGCGCTGGGCAGACCATCGTGATGCCCGCAGGCATACCGCACGCCGTGGAAGCACCGGCACCGTTTAAGATGCTGCTCGTCGTGGTGTTCCCTAGCGAAGCATAAAATAATATGCAAACACCCTATGCCTATAGATTTTGAACCGGCTGAACTGCCGGTTCTTTTTTGTCCTTTTGTTGTCACTGCCCTGTATCAATGATAATATATGGTTATTACCATAGACAGGCGGTGTATGTACTATGAATCTGCAAATTCACGCCTTAAGCCCAATGCTGCTTGAGAGTTATCTTGATTTTTTTGATAATAGGGCGTTCTGTGACAACCCCGAATGGGCCTGGTGCTACTGTGTTTTCAACCACTTTGTCCGAAGTGATGAAGAATGGATGCAGCGCACCGCCGAGGACAACCGCAGCGATGCAATCCACATGATTCAAAGTGGTGAATTATGCGGTTATCTCGCGTATGACGGCAACTTACCCGTCGGCTGGGCCAACGTGAACGACAAAGCGGCATTCGCAAGGTATGCGCGTTTGGATGTACCGTGCCATGGAGGCAGTCGCGTCTGTGCTATTACCTGCTTTGTGATAGACCCCTATTATCGCCGGCGTGGTATCGCGCGGGCATTGCTTGAACGTGCCTGCCTTGATTATACCGCCAAAGGCTATGACATAATGGAAGCATATCCTGTGCTGACGGAGGAAATTTGTGCGGCACATTATCACGGGCATCCTGCCATGTTCACTTCGTCAGGCTTTCACCTTTGCAAAGAGTTTGATGGTTTTGGCTGCATGCAGAAGAACTTAAAGGAGCACAATCATGAAAGCTGACGATACAAAAAATCGCGTGGCGTGCCGCGCGAACACGCCGCTTGGCGTATTCACCGCGCTGTATGAAGACGACTTCATCCGCCGCGTGTTTTTTCCCGACGAGCCCTGCCCCCAAAGCTTCGCCTTCTTTGACGACACCTTGCCGTTTGCCTTGCAGATGAATGAATATTTCGCAGGCATGCGCCGCAGCTTCTCACTGCCCATGATCATTCCCGGCACGCCTTTTCGGCAAAGCGTATACCGTGCCGTGATCGATATTCCATACGGAGGCACCGCTTCATATTCGGCTGTGGCATTGGCCGCCGGATATCCGCTCGCCATGCGCGCCGTGGGCACCGCCATGAAGGCGAACCAATTACCACTGCTTATTCCCTGCCACCGCGTGGTGCACAAGGCGGCAAAAATCGAGGCATACCGGGGCGGCCTGGATATCAAAAGCTATCTGTTAACGCTGGAAGCAAACCAAACCTGATTTATCGGTGTAATAATTTATCATTTTTTATAAAATTGTCGCTTATGACAGGCAATAGCTGTTTATTAGTAATACGGCGGTTTTTACATACCGCAGATATATAAATGAAGGCGGAATGCGCTCTATGCAAAGCTTACGGCTTAACGACCTGCTCGAAGAATCAAAACAACACAACGCGACAGACCTGCACATCTGCGTGGGCTCTTATCCGCTGATGCGCGTGAACGCAAAGCTTCAGACGGTACCGGGCACAGCCGTGCTCTCCCCCGACAACGCCGCCGCGATCGTTGAGCAGTGCCTCGACGAAAAGAAAAAGCAGCAGCTTGAGGAGAAAAAGGTGCTGGATTTTTCGTATTCCATACGCGGCTTCGGGCGTTTCCGCTGCAACATATACAAGCAGCGCGGCACATACGCGATGGCAGTGCGCATGCTGCCGCCTAATATCCCCCCGTTTGAGACACTCGGGCTGCCCGATACCATTCTTCGGTTTCCCAAAAAAACCAACGGGCTTGTGCTGCTAACAGGCGCGACGGGCTGCGGCAAATCCACCACGCTCGCAAGCCTCATCGATATTATCAACCGCGAATACCCGTATCATATTCTGACCATCGAAGATCCGGTGGAATATCTGCACAGCCACAGCAAAAGTCTTGTCACCCAGCGTGAGATCGGCGAAGACGCGGAATCGTTCGCGGCCGCGCTGCGCTCGGGGCTGCGTCAGGATCCTGATGTCATCATGGTCGGCGAAATGCGTGATCAGGAAACGATGGCCATTGCGCTGTCCGCAGCCGAGACAGGACATCTTGTGTTCTCCACGCTGCACACCGTGGGCGCGGTAAAGACCATCGATCGCATACTCGATTCGTTTTCGACAGATCAGC
>JAEWQS010000107.1 GCA_023399095.1 Bacillota bacterium | reverse complement strand
GAAGGAAACAAACGCAGACAATGCAAAAGAATTAAGCGCGTAAACCGTATAGTCAAGTATCACAACGTTACTTTCAGGATAGACGTGTAAGCCGCCATGGTCGGTCACCAGCAATCGTTCATTCTCACATAACGTCGGTTCTTCTGCCAGCCTGTCCGTTTTAAGCCGAAGGTTTGGAAACGCCGCTTTGTTGTCAAAGTAAAGCTGCTCGTCATCCATATAGATATCGCCCGTGACCATGTCCTTCACAGCGTCAAACTGCGCGGCCGTTCTTACAAGCACATGCAGCAACGGTCTATCTGTCACATCCTCATAATGCACAGGTGGCAGAGCCTCATCATTTATTCGAAGCGGCGACACAGCGATTCGCAATTGCGTGAGCTTATCCGCTGCGTCGCGCCGCAGAGCATTAAGTTCACTTTTGGCGACAAAAATATTCTCATCCGAATGTATTTCCAAGCTTTCAAGCTTATACGGCGTATCTCCAAGCTTTGCAACGCTGCTTTGTAAATCATCTCTTTTCGCGGGGCTTGTTCGGCTGGGTGACACCTGTTGCCCCAGAGCTGTGGCTTCACGTCCGTCTGCATCGATAAAAACGAGCCTGAGCGAGTCACCGATTCTTGCAGAAATCTTTCCTGTAATAAGCACATGCCGCGTCTCATTCAATTGCAGCGCTTTTATAAGCTGTATATCGCTTGTTTTGACGACGGTATCGCCCACGGATGTTTTTGCCTTCGCGTCCAGCTCGACTATATCGCCCTCACTTGCCGATGCCGTTAGCAATCCGTTCTTATATATTTTGTTGCATATAAATCCATCGTCGCTCTGCTCAAATTTGATGCCGTCGCCCTGGTTGAGCGGCGCAGATAAACGTAGCTTGATGCGCCCGTGTCCCACAAAAACGACCTTTCCCAAGGGTATGCCGCGATGGTTAGGTCGGTCCTTGCTCATCAACGCTTCACCCTCTGTGTCAAAAAGATGCGCTTTCGAATAACCTCTGTTGAACAGCTTAAGCAGATCGGTCATGTCCTTTAAGTCGGTTTTCAATGTCTGGCCAGCGTGATAGTCTCTAAGAAGCTTCGCATAGATTTTCGTAACGAGACCTACATATTCGGGAGATTTCATGCGCCCTTCAATTTTAAAGCAGCCGATTCCAGCACTGAGCAGCGCTTCAACGTTTTCAAGCAGTCCGATATCCTTGGGGCTGAGCAGATATTCACCATTCGTCTGATAAACCGCACCGCTCTCATCGGTAAGCTTGTAACGCATACGGCAGCTCTGCGCACAGGTGCCGCGGTTTCCGCTGCGACCGTTGGTTAGCGCACTGAACAAACACTGACCGCTATAGCTGATGCAAAGAGCGCCATGAACGAAGACTTCTTTATCAATATCGCTTTTCAACTCTCTTATTTGATTAAGGCTCATTTCACGCGCAAGCACTGCTCGTTTAAGCCCTAACCGCGCGACAAATGCAAGCGCCGCGTCGTTGTGGTTGTGCATCTGCGTGCTCGCATGGATCACCGTATTCGGAAAACGGCAGCGCACGGCTTGAATCATGCCCACATCCTGCATGATAAGCGCATCTGCGCCCGTCTGCAAAACCTGCTCTACATGTTTTATAAACGCTGCTGTCTCATCTTCATAGACAAGTGTATTTACGGTAATGTAAACAAGCACACCATAAGTATGTGCATATTCAATAGCTGATTTTATTTCGTCAAACGAGAAGTTTTTAGCGAACGCACGAGCGCCAAAGCCTTTTCCGCCTAAATATACCGCTTCGGCGCCGTTTTGCACCGCCTGCATGACGGATTGCATGTCGCCTGCGGGTGCAAGCAGTTCTGTTTTCATAGAAAGCTCCGCTTTTTTCAACAGTATATCATAGCTTGCGTAAGCAATGTATAAAAAAGACCGGCTTTATCGCCGATCTTTCCGTCGTTATTCCTTTTCAAAAAACTGATTGGAACCAGGTGTCGGCGGAAAAGAGTCGCCCTTATCCAGCGTGACGCCATTTCTTACCACTTGCCCGCTTTCATTGACAATCCTATAGTCTCCGCTCTGTGGCGCTTTTTGTCCCGATTTAAACTTTTGCATAATACTTCACCTTTCATAGTTTCTATTAACAATATTTTTTGCTGTTCACCGCAAAATATGTGATTTATTTGTTGTTATTTTTAAATGCATGTGTTAAAATATTTTTCGCGTGACGCAGCAAGACATTCAATTTGTTTTAAATATGCGACATGCAAAATCGAACATTTTAATGGAGAGATGGCTGAGCTGGTCTAAGGCGCACGACTGGAAATCGTGTGTGCGTTAACGCGTACCGAGGGTTCGAATCCCTCTCTCTCCGCCAAAATTTGTCCGAAAAGTCCGGTTTTGCCGGACTTTTCGTCGTTTTACGCCCGTTTTCTTGGCTATTCGTGCAATAGAAAAGGATATCTACTCCGCGCTTACGCCTGCATCACGGCGATTAGTGCCTGCGATCCTACCATACTGGTCGCCCGTTTGAGATTGTACGCAAGAAACTTAAGCCCCTCGGTTAAGCGGGGCTGAGTTCCACTTATTAATAACGGCGATTCTGAATTTTCAGAATCGCCATTTTCAACTTTTTAAGCACAGGACATTAAGCTCAGACGTGAGTTCTAATTTCATCGTAGGGATTATTGTATGTTTTAGCGACGGTTGTAAACCCGCCTCGGCCGGGGCTCTGACGGCATCGGAGGCATCGTCACGTGGCGTTTTCGCGCTTCCTTGGCAGACAGCATCTTAAGCAGCGCCGCCGCAATCTCTGTAGTCGTCAAATCCGGCGCATCGCCAGTTTGCGCGTTCACGGCGTCTTGCAACTCCTCGACGTATGGGATAAAAGAGTCGTAATCGCCTTCCACCACAAAGTCTGCCGCTTTTTTGAGCAGAGCGCCCATGCGGCTCTCTTCAATGTCCAGAAGTGTCGGTGGTTTGACGGCCGTGATCTTCGCCTTGGTAAAGCGTTGTATGCCGCGCAGCTTATTATAATCCCGTCCGGTGATAAATGTGAAGGCTTGGCCTGCCTTGCCCGCCCGTCCCGTCCGCCCGATGCGGTGTACGTAGTACTCTTCGTCGTTTGGCATATCATAATTGAAAACCGCCTCAATGTTGTCCACATCAATACCGCGTGCCGCTACATCGGTTGCTACCAATATGCTGACCTCTCCGCTTTTAAACCGTGCCATGATTGCACTGCGCTCGTTCTGTCGGATATCACCGTGCAGCGCCTCGGCGGAATATCCCCGCGCCTTTAAACTGAAAGCCAGCGCATCCGTGCCCTTTTTGGTGCTGCAAAACACCAGGCACAGTGAGAAGTTATTACCGTCCACCACACGGCATAGTACGTCGAGCTTGGACGATTCACGAACCTCAATGTAATACTGCTCAATATTTTGTACTGTCAGTTGCTTGTGAAGTATTTGTATGTGCTCGGGGTTATTTTGAAAATTCCGCGTCAGGTCGAGTATCGGACGAGACATCGTCGCAGAAAACAACACGGTCTGCCTGTCGTCCGGCGTCTTCTTCAGTATTGTTTCCATGTCTTCCAAGAATCCCATGCTCAGCATCTCGTCCGCTTCATCGAGTATCACCATGCGGACACCGCCAAGCTTGAGCGTGTTGCGGCGCATGTGATCCATTACGCGACCCGGTGTGCCGATAACGATCTGAGGCCGCCTCTTCAAGGATTGTATCTGCCGTTCAATGGACTGTCCGCCGTATATCGGCAATATGCGCACACCCTCTTTATATTTTGATACGCTTTGAAACTCCTCCGCTGTCTGTATGGCCAGCTCGCGAGTGGGGCAAAGCACCAGCACCTGTACAGCGCCTGTATCCTCTACCAGCATCTGAACGGCGGGTATCGCAAATGCGCACGTCTTACCGGTGCCGGTCTGCGCCTGACCGATAACATCACGCCCCGTCATAATAGGGACGATCGCTTTTTCCTGTATTGGCGTCGGCTCCTCAAAGCCCATTGCCGTTATCCCGCGTAATACCTCCGCAGACAGCTCTAATTCCGAAAACTGCAAATTAATCTTACCTCTCCTATTTCTTTTATGAGTTATTTTGTACCAACGGTTAAAAAATAAACCAGTATATACTACACCTTAGCGCGCTTAATGTCCATACAATATGCGAATATGTCATCCTTGTCTTCTCATCTGCCTTACCGTCTAAGTCCAGTTTGCATCGATGGTAAGTCCAAATTTGCATAGGCAAATCCATTGTTGGGACGTGGTAACAACCTCATTGCTATTGTTGTACAAAGTTTTTATAAAGTTTGTGTCGATTTGTGACGAAATAATTAGTATACCAAACAATTGGTCAGATATATCCGCTATTATCATAAGTTTCTACATTAAGAGAACACAGCTTTATTAATAATATTCAGGGGGGATTTTTTATGAAAACGATGAAAGCAAAAATCATCATTCTTATTGTTGGCTTGACCTTGTTGCTGTGCGCAATACTGGGTGCCATGAACGTATTTCTTAACATTTCGACAGCCGAAGATGTTCTGGCGCAAAGCCTTACGCAAACCGTAAAACTTGCGTCGGTACGCATAGAAAAGGAGCTCGAGGTAACCAAGACAATTGCGATTGAGACAGGATGCAACGATAGTTTCAGCAGCAACGACTTATCAGTGGATGAGAAAAACGAAATTCTGCAAAATATCGTTGAGAATAACGGCTATCTTGGCGGAAACCTTCTCGACCTCAATGGTGTGAGCTTGCTTGATGGAACAGATTTTTCAGACCGGGATTATTTTAAATCAGCGATAAAAGGCGAACCCTTTATTTCCGGTCCTTTGGTCAGCAAGTTAACAGGCGCGTACAGCGTCATCATTGCCGCGCCCATCTGGAAAGAAGGCAAAATCGGCACGGAAGTGACAGGTGTGGTGTATTTTAAACCTGATATCAATATGTTCTCCGGTATCGTGTCTACCATAAACATTGGCAATACCGGGGGCGCTTATATCATAGATAAAGAAGGAATGACAATGGCGCACAGTGATGAATCACTTGTGTTCCAATTCAACGCGAACGAAGCAGTGAAAGAGGATCCGTCTCTTTCGAAGTTAGCTCAGATAGAACAAGACATGATGGCGGGAAACATCGGATATGATACATACCAGAATAAAGGCGCAACCTGGGTTCAGGCTTATGCGCCGATTAGCGGAACGGATGGATGGACCGTAGGCGTTTATGCGCAGCAGAATGAATTCCTTGGCAGTGTGAGCACCGCGATTTTACTGACCATCTGTGTTTCAGTGGTATTCCTGATAGTCGGCGCAATTATATCAATAATATTTACGAAAAGAGTTCTTAAACCGGTTAACGTCGCTGCAACGAGCCTTACCAAAATGGCCAACGGTGAAGATCTTGAACCACTTGACGAAAATAAGTTCAAGGGTGAGTTTGCGCCAATTGCAAAAAGCTACAACGAAGTCCGTGCGTCATTGTATAGACTGCTCGAGGATTCGGGTATGCTGGCAGACGCTGCGCTTAGCGGAAGCTTGTCTGTCAGGGCGGATGCAGCGCAGCATCATGGCGGCTACAGAAACATCATAGAAGGTATAAACCGGACGTTGGATGCGTTTGCAAAGGACTTTGACAGCATTGCATCACCGATTATACGTACAGATAAAGAATTTAATATCCGCTATATAAACGCCACCGGCGCTGCGCTGGCCGGCAAGGATCAACAGGCGCTGCTTGGGAGCAAATGCTACGATGCGTTCCAAACGGGCGATTGCAAAACAGAAAAATGTGCATGCTATCGCGCAATGAACTCGAAGCGGCAGGAAGAAAGCGAAACCGATGCTCATCCTAACGGTATGAATTTGGAGATCAAATATAGTGCGTCGCCTTCGATTAAAGACAACCAGATCATCGGCGCTTTGGAAGTGATAACGGACCTGACAGATATAAAAAAGGCAAAAGCTGAGATTGAGAAGCAAGCAGCAGAAATGATAGAGCTTCTTGAACGAGTGGATATAGCGGCAGAGCAGGTTGCTTCCGGAACACGGCAGGTATCCGATGGCAGTCAGGCGATATCACAAGGGGCTGCCGAACAGGCAAGCTCGATTGAAGAACTGACCGCTTCCATTACACAGATAGCTTCACAAACCAAGCAAAACGCGCTGAGCGCTGGCCAGGCTAACGAGCTGACGCTTGTCGCCAAGAATGACGCGGGTCATGGCAACGCGCAGATGAAGACGATGCAAAACGCCATGGCTGAGATCAACGAAGCGTCTGAGAACATCTCGAAGATCATCAAGGTCATAGACGACATTGCGTTCCAGACAAATATTCTGGCGCTCAATGCCGCTGTCGAGGCCGCGAGGGCCGGCGTTCACGGCAAGGGATTCGCTGTCGTCGCGGAAGAGGTACGAAACCTCGCTGCAAGGAGTGCGAACGCGGCGAAGGAGACAACCGCGCTCATTGAAGGATCAATTAAGAAGACCGAAGCGGGAACAAAAATAGCCGACGAGACTGCGGGAGCGCTGGCAAATATCGTTGATGGTGTCGAAAAGGCGGCACAGCTTGTCAGCGAGATTGCCGTGGCGTCAAACGAACAGGCGAGCGCGATCGCTCAGGTGAACAACGGAATCGAGCAGATGAGCCAGGTGGTACAGACGAATTCTGCCACGTCACAGGAAACGGCGGCTTCCGCTCAAGAGCTATCAAGCCAAGCTGAGATGCTCAAAGACATGGTGTCTCAGTTCAAGCTCAAGGATACACAAGACAAAAGACTTGAGACACCCAAGTCAACACCCGCGTTGAACAAAGGCCATGACGCAGACGAAATCAACATAAGCGATCAGGAATTCGGCAAATACTGATCCTCCTATTCTATTTCTTATTGCGAGAACCTGCCCGAACGGGTGGGTTCTTTCTTTTTTCTCGTTTTCGGTCTGTTTATCACAATCAAGCAATTCTTACCCGCACACAAAAGACAGTCGTTCTGGTCACACAGAAAGAAAAAGATTCATAACATATAGCAATCAAACAATTTCGAGGTGCAGTATGTATGATTCATTGACGATTAATCGGGGCACAATTCGCGTTCAGGATGCCTTGATTGAAGAAATATCAATAGACAGAGGTATGGGGCGTGTCACAATATCGTATGAAGAATTGGGCGACTTCAATATCATTCATATGAATGTAGTGACTTTAATTGTTGGCAGGCAAACAGTGATAAGGGATCAGTACGGTCAAAGCTTATCTTTACGGGACTTGAGAGAAGGCATGACAATAGACGCTGTTTTCTCCACCGCCATGACGAGAAGTATTCCGCCGCAGTCACAGGCTTTCCGGATAACTGTAAAGGATGGTATGGATTCGAGTGTGACCGTGGGCCAAGTTCTCAGGGTTGATCTTAGCAACAGATTCCTGTATACCGGAAGAGCTCATGACCCGCTCCGTCAAATGCGGTTTGTTATCACGCGATCGACATTGATCTTGGATAGAAGAGGGAACAGAATAAGCTTACGGAATATCCAACCCGGCCAGACTGTAAGAGTTGAACATGCGACTTTTCAGACGGCCAGTATTCCCCCTCAAACGACAGCGTTTAGGGTTCAGGTGCTATAAAAGCTTGCTGGCATGAGAATTATTTATCTTTGATCTGGCAAGTATATGTCTGAGGTGATTAATATGATTAAAGAGTATCCTGATCTTATTAGCTTAATTGCGCACAACCGGGAGGCTATGACCTATTATAAAACTCTTTCTGATCATACTAAGTGTGAATTAAGCAAAAACGCAGATCAAATAAGGACGATAGAAGGCTTAAAAAAACACGCTGCCAGTGTTATTAAGAGAGGCTAAATCGCAATCTCATTTTAGACCCACCTCAGCCGCCAAAAACATTGGCCATACATATGCAAAATGTCGTTAAGCACGGGCATGAATAAATGATGTGTTGAGACCGTCCCGAATTTTGTGTAAACCTCCGAGAGGGTGTAAAATGAAAGCACCTGAACGGAGGTTTTTTAAATGGCACGAAAGATTACACCGGAACGCAGGGAAAGACGGAAACAGCTCCTGGC
>JAEWQS010000103.1 GCA_023399095.1 Bacillota bacterium | reverse complement strand
GCCAGGAGCTGTTTCCGTCTTTCCCTGCGTTCCGGTGTAATCTTTCGTGCCATTTAAAAAACCTCCGTTCAGGTGCTTTCATTTTACACCCTCTCGGAGGTTTACACAAAATTCGGGACGGTCTCATGCATCCACCTCATTCTTTTTCTTTATACAACCGTATATAATCCACCGCCATCTCGCACGGGAAAACCGAATCGTCTTTTGGTCTCCCCGGCCACTCACCCCCCACCGCAAGCGTCAATATGATATACATTTTCTGCTGAGGAACTCCTTCTTGGGTACTGTAATACATCTCATTGTCCACATACCATCGAATTTCTTCAGATGACCATTCCACCGCGTAATTGTGAAACGCATCCGTGTCCTCAACTTTCGTATACCCAAATGTTTTATTGAGCAATCTATTTTTTGTATAATGATTAACTCCGTATATTGTCTCGTTTTCATGCCCTACCAGCTCTGCCACATCAATCTCTTCATATTCACCGTCACACCCCAGCAACCAAAAAGCACTCAACATTCCCTCTGGCTGCGGAAACCGGACACGCGCCTCTATCCGTCCATACATGAAACTAAGCTTGTCCTTCGTTTCCACCATTCCAGACGTATAATCCTTATCAGCCAGTTCCTCGGCTTTGGCCTCAAGGATCAAACATCCATCTTTTATATATGCATTTTCAGGAGAAAAATATTGCAGCTCTTCGTTGAAACTATCCTTTCGCTCCACGTTTGTCCATATATCGGTGCTAAGTTTCGCATCATCAAACTCTTCCTCCCATATCAGCTCCCAACCGTTAGGATCGAGAATCGGCGATTGTGTTTTTAATGTTTGAGTATATTCTACCGGCATTTGAGACTTTGCTACGAGTGCTGGAGCCTTTTTTTCGGATGAATGAATCACCTGCGGCGTAACCATCGGTTGGGTCTGTACAGCAACGTTCGTTTCTTCAAGCTCTTCACCATCATTCTGATACCCAATTACGGCATCGCCCTTAATTCTGACATCAAAAATGTAGCAGTACATAACGGTAACAACGATAGCCGTTAATGCAACCAAAAGAACTTTTCTCATTTGTTCTCCTTATAGTCTATTAGTGTTTGTCACTTTATCTATATGCAGCCCTGTCCCAAAACATTCAATGACACAACAACATACTTATATGATTCAACAAACAACTTGACTTGTCATTAAGTCAGGAAATACAGAACTTAGCCATATCTATCGGACTTTTTTTCACACTGCCACTTTTAACAATTTCTCACTCATCGTGTCAGGTTTACTTGACATTCATCACGTTTCGGATATAATGTATGTAAGGTTAACCTTACATACAGAGAAACGAGGTGAGGGCTGTTGCAAAACCGTGTGAGGGCCATGCGTGAGGAAATGGAATTGACACAGGCCCAGCTTGGCGAACTGACGGGGGTCTCGCGTCAAGCCATCAACGCCATAGAGACAGGTAAGTATGACCCGTCCATATGGCTGGCCTATGCGGTATCCAAGGTATTTAAGCGCCCTATCGAGGACATATTCTTATTTGAGGAAGGTGATCGAAATGATCAAAAAAAATAGCCTTCGTAAGGTTTATACGGTTTACTGGATTATCTTGGGCGAGGTATTCTGCGTCGCGTTTATTCTTAGCTCAACTTATGTTGTGCAGGAAACTCTAAGAACGATCATACAGGTCGTGGGGTATGCGGGTATCGTTTTAATTCCCTTAGTTATGTTCATCTTTTACCGCTGGATTAAGAAGGATAACGCCGCCGCAAGCGATGAGCTTGAACAAATGCTTCTTAGAAAAGCATTTGCTATCACAGGTCTCTTGTCAATCTCACTGTCCCCATTTCTGATTCTGTTGTCGAGTATTTTCCCGGAAGCAGCCGGTTTCATTGCGATTGCATACACATTTATTATCGGGGGCACATTCAAGATTGCAACGTTTATCCTTTATCGGAATTATTAGGGGGGTGTAAACATGTCAGTTGTCATTCAGACACAAGGCTTAACAAAAAGCTATGGCAAACACAGAGGCATTATCGATATCAATCTGACGGTCAATGAAGGTGAGATTTACGGCTTCATCGGCCCCAATGGCGCGGGAAAATCCACAATGATCAAAACGCTGCTCAATTTTCTGTTTCCCACCGGCGGCAGCGCAAGCATTCTGGGGCTTGACTGCGTGACAGAATCACGCCGCATCAAGGCGCAGACTGCCTATGTGCCGAGCGATATCAATTATTACGAAGAACTCACCGTGGGTGATCTGCTATCTTATTCGGACAGCTTCTATCCTGAGGCGGATGATGATTACACGCAGGAGCTGGTGCAGCGCTTTGAGCTGGACACCAAAAAGAAGATCGGACAGCTATCGATGGGCAACAAGAAGAAGGCGGCGCTGGTCGCGGCGCTCTCCTGCCGTCCAAAGCTTATGATACTCGACGAGCCCACAAACGGGTTGGATCCTCTGATGCGTCAAAAACTGTTCGAGGCGCTTCTTGAGCAGCGTGAAGCAGGCTGCACCATCTTTTTGTCCAGCCACAACCTCGACGAGGTGCAGAGCCTCTGCAATCGTGTTGCCATCATCCGAGAAGGCCGCATCGTGGACATCAAGGAGATTGGTGTGCTGTCGACGCAAAAGGCCAAGAAAGTAACCGTTGTCGGCGAATCCCTGCCGGAGAGCTTTGACAGCGAAGCAATCAAAATCGTGACAAAAACAAAAGGCCGCGTGGTATTCACGTACCACTCGATGGATATGGGCGCATTGCTTAAGCTGCTCAGCAGCTTAAGCGCACAGGATTTTCTCGTGGAGGACATAAAGCTCAGCGATATCTTCCTGTCTTACTACAAATAAAGGGGGGCGTGTGATGAGAATTTTTAAAATGGAAATGAGGCGCGGTTTCAGATCGCTGCTGTTATGGACGGGAATCAGCGGCTTGATCACATTGCTGTTCACAATGTTGTATCCCAGTATGCTGAGTTCGGATATGCTGGCGCTTTTAGAAGCCAAGCTCGAAGCGCTGCCCAAGGAGTTTGTGGACGCCTTCCACCTTTCAGGCGAGGATATCACGCAGCTGCCGAACTTCTTCGCGTATATGTTTCAGTTCATACTAATGGCCGCCTGTATACATGGCGCGATGCTCGGGCTCACCGCGCTCTCAAAGGAAGAAGGCGAGGGCACCATCGAGTTCCTTTACGCCAAGCCGGTAAGCCGTACGCAAATCGTGTCCGGAAAGCTTGCGGCCGCCGCAGTCAGCTATCTTTGCTACTTTGCAGTGCTCAGCATCGCGGGCGTGGTGGCCGGCATGCTTGTGCGTCCGGAGGATCTTGATTTAATAGATATGGTCACCTCGTTTAAATCCATACTGCTGGGCGGTATGAT
>JAEWQS010000079.1 GCA_023399095.1 Bacillota bacterium | reverse complement strand
TTACATATCCGTTCTTCTTATGCTGTGCATACCCTCTGAGGAAATACCCTTGTGGGCAGATGTAACCGTTTCTTTCTTCGTCGTACTTAAATTGTGCCTTCCCATAAGCCTTGGTTGCCGCCGTATGCGAATGGTCTGCTTTTGATACGATCGGAATTATTCCGTCACCTTTGCATTTATAAAACTGCTCCGCTGAATAATACCCTTTATCTGCAATGGCCGTGATCGTCTCTGTGGCCAACGCTTGTTTGGCTTGCAGCGCCATATTATGAAATTGCTCTTTATCAATTGGCTGGCTTGTTACATCTACAGCTACGACCAAGTGATTTTTATCATCAACGGCAATCTGTACATTATGGCAAATATCAACGCCCTTATTATTCATCTGCATCATCTTCGAGTCAGGATCTGTTTCGTAAATCGTTCCTGATTCTTTTACATACTGATGCAACTGCTCAAGTTCTGACAAACGGGCATTAATTTTATCAATCTTAGACTGGATTTCGTTTTTGCTTAGAGTCGAAGATTCTCTTGCCTGTTCTTGTTCATCACTGCTATCGAGCAATTTAATATACTCTTCCGCTACGTTTTGATAGTGCTCAATTTTCTTTTCTATCTTCTTTTCGTATGGTAAGCCATACGGCTATTACTGGCTCGGAACTTGCTGCCATCTACGGCCACCAGCTCCTTACCGATTAACCCCAACTCATCACAAACCATGCTGAATTTGCGAAATGCCAGTTTGATCGGTTTCTTATTGTTTTTCCTAAAGTCTGCTATGGTTTTGAAGTCTGGCTTCAGTTCATGAATCAACCACATCAATTCTACATTTCTATAGCACTCGCGCTCAATTTTCCGTGAAGAACGGATTCCATTGATATAGCTGTATGCGTATAATTTGAACATGTCTACCGGGCTGTAAGGCTTTCTTCCGGTTTCTTTGGGCTCAGAATACTCAAACCCCATATCAGTGATTTCTAAGCTATCTACTATTGCATCTATGGCTCTTACTTCGTTATCTGGAGATATCATATCGTCAAGACACATTGGCGTAAAACTCAATTGATCTCGGCTTATACTGCTCTTGTATCTTTCCATGATATCCACCTCATATCGCGATATCAATATTATACCATATTGTTACATAATTCGCATTAGTTTGCCTGTGTTTTCACACAACCTCAGACATAATCATGATATCGGTAGATACTATACACATTACACTATAACTTTACATCAAAATACAAAATAGTTAAAGCATGATTTCATTCAAGAATTGAGTCTCATTTATATTGTAAACACTTAGAAAGTATTTTCTTTGCCAATCGTTCATATCCAATATTGGTATGATTGAACCGATCTATGTTCAAAAAGAAGGAATTGCGAAGTGAATACAGTGTATCAGAAGGCCATTTACCAGATCCCTCAACCATGTATTTTATTATCTCATGTATAAAACCACCCCATTCGCATCCATTTTTTGAGATCAGCATTAACATTGAGATATTTCTATTTTCCCGTTGTAAATCTAACAGCACAGCTTGTTTCCCGTCTTTAAAAATGATCTTAGCAGCAAAATAGCATCTTCCTGTAACGCCATCGTTCAAATAACGGAATAATCCTGTATCGGCATGTAAACTTAGCTCTGCGAGATAGGACTCTACCTTAATAATACCTTCTTCTCCTTGTAATACAGACAAAGCGCTCGACACTTCTGAGAAGGGTGAGTCATCCTGTAAACATCTGTGCTGTTTAAAAATCAGCTTTGGAACAGACTTTTCTCCTGTATAGTCTCCTGTTGTTCGGCGGCCATCCCCAATTATTATAGCGTTGTGTTTGTAATTAGTTATCGTACGAGGTTTCCTTGACGACCGTTCTTTTCGTATATATTTAGGAAGTACATCATAAGTAACTACCACAGGATTTGGCGCCCATTGCCCTAGATCGCCAGTTTTCCCTTTTCCGCAAGAGACAAGTTCCTCAGCATCTTTAGCCACTACTTTACTTCGTTTAGACTCCCCTTGGGTTTCACCCTCAGATATACTATCCCGAACGTCGTCAACATGCACTTCAGCTGCATTTATTTTT
This sequence comes from Bacillota bacterium, assembly GCA_023399095.1. Classification (GTDB taxonomy): domain Bacteria; phylum Bacillota; class Clostridia; order Christensenellales; family SZUA-584; genus SZUA-584. The sequence continues at coordinate 14,264 of JAEWQS010000079.1, read as the reverse complement.
TTATTTATACTCGTAATGCATTTGATAAAGCGTATTCCTTTTGTATTAGTCTGATATGTGACCTCGCATTTTATTCGGTCAAAGCACCAATCAAAAAGAATTCCATTTCCATTTCTAATATTCTCAAAGGCTTGAGCTAACATTTTTTCAAGCTTGGGATTTGAAAATACCCATGCTATATGCATCATTTTTTCTTTATTTTCTGAATATTTATAAGGAACATCGGACATAACCTCAATCCGAACAACTCCATTTTCTTTTTTACATATAAACTTTTTGTCTTTCATATCAAGTGATGTCATTAGATGGAGCATCTCTCCATCTGGCGCTAACACGTCACGAACAAGTACTTCAAGAGGTAAAACATAATAATGACCCATATAAGGGAAACCAAATGTATAGCTTTCAAATTCGTCCTCAAGATTACGTCTTTCTTTTGGAGGATATGGTTTTGGCTTACTGCTTTCAGGAAACCTTAGATTCAGCATTGCGGTATTGGTACTTGCAATTTCCTGATAGTACCCGTTTGTATAATCTCCATCACGAATTAACATGGTTAAATCCGTAAATGGCAACTCGTACTCTACCCCGTTTTCAGGAAAAAACCTTACTTTGACCCAATACTGAGTGTTTACCCAGTACGGTTTACTGATAGAAATTAATTTTGCAATCTTTCCATGATAATATGGCCAGTTGCATAGCCTAACCGACTTCCCACTCAATCGCATCCACCAACCGTTCTTCCAGTAATCGTTGTCTCAATCGCTCTTTTATCTTGCAAAAACGTTCCTCAGTAAGTCCTGCCATACGTAGCATTTGCCATCTCTTCAAAGGAATCTGTTTCTTAATATACTTCCGTATTACTTGTATACAGCGTTCAATTTGATATTCCTCTATAGTCTGGCTTTTTGATTTCACATAAGCCCACGACTGTGGCAGCTTATCTTTTCGGTTCTCCATATTGGACTGTATCCCTGCTCTACGAATCAGCCGAGTGGAAGTAATCCTTTTACCATCAGCCAAGCAGGCCTCATATGCCTTTTGTAGTTTTCTACAATATGATATATCCCGTTTATGCCAATCTACAATTTCAGTCCTCCCCTGTGATTTTAAATTATCCGGCAAATTTTCCATCAGCCATGTTCTATCCCTTCGGTAGATGTAAATATACTCTTTTTTAAACATGCTACGCAATCGCGTTCTTGAAACTTTTGGATTATTCCGAATTATTGAAATAATATTACACTTATACTCTTCTAGCAAAGAATCATTCCTCGGCCTTGGTTCTTTCTTTCGCTTAACTACAAAAATATTACCGTCTCTTATACCATCAAAGAACGTTTCTATGTTCTTATCCAAGAAATGTATCAACAGAATATGTCGCAGTGGATGTACCGTTCGTTTTACGTTACGTACAGCAACTTTTGGCCATGTGTATTCATCGTTAGAATTGATCTCGCTCTCAAAATAATGTAGTATCAAATCACCATAAAAGCTTTTTAATTCTGAAATATATTTTGCCTGCAAAACTCCACCGGTATCTGTAAGCAACCCTTTTTGATAAAGGAGTTGCTTATAGCGGAGTGTAACTGTCTCCTTATCCGCGAATGATAGATTATTTGAAAGAAGATATCCAGCAGACTTCGCTATCATTTGCATCGTTTCATGCAATTCTCTATCTGGGAGACACACCATATTGCCTTCCAACCGAAGCCGTTCAATATCCAAGTACTCTAATCGACTTGCTTCGTTAATAGACTTGATTTGCTGCAAAATGCATCCATGTTCGGGGCATATCGAAACACCCTGCACCTGATGCAGCCTGTGGATATAAGCCTCACCGTACATTTCTCTGTCCTTTGCAATACAATTTTGGCAATAGACAATGCCAGTTTTTTGACAGATAGCCCCTGCAGCCGCGCCTATTTTCGTTATTAAACCGTTTCCAGCAGACGTTATCATTTGAGTTTTCAACTCTTCCGCCCTTCTTCTTGGCAGAAAAGGCAAGTATATCGGAAGCAAAGTATGCTTAAAAATAAATTCTTCCGGTGTATAAACGCCACCTATATTTTCACATAGTGTGCATAATGCTGCACCAAAATATAGACTTGGTATGGCTGTGTCATCTCCGAACAATTCCGTAAGCGTGTTTCGCAAACTCGGATTGCCCGTCCAACGATGATACCGTGCACAAGCGGAATATAACAACTCATCTGGATATGGATCTGCAAAATACGGAAGCATAGTTTAACCCGTTAAATCCGGAAAATCATCTTCAACACGCTTAATATATCCACATTCCAATAGATCATCATGAATATCTGAGCGATGCTTTTCGGACTGTTCCAATAAATATAGAAGTCCGTTATTTCTTACCTTTGCAATCTGTTTACTACTGCGTTTTACGGTCTTAGGTTGTAAAACCGTAGTCAGTACCGTCTGTAACAATTCACTTTCTTCTGTATCATCCGGTGCAGCATCCACTGTTTTACGAATCAGGGCTTTTAATTTTTTATCATCCATATCCTTACATATTCCAATACCCCGAATTGTGGTATAAATACTATTAGATGTAGACTGTCTTCGCTGCGCAATCGTTAGTGATCTCTCCTCTATAGCCCTCTCCAATTGTTCCTGATTCAAACAATCAGTTATTCCCGCTTTGATAGTAACATCGAGATCAAAAGATAAGTCCTCATACTTAGCCATCTCCCATTCGTTCCCACTCTTAAGTGCATCTAGCATTGGCTTAACAAGTGTCATATCCTCGTTGTAAGTGTTTTTCAATAATTGAATGTCAAATGACTCCTTTTTACTGAGTAATGCACGGATTTGAACTTGACAGAACAATACGACCACAATACCAATCAGTCCTTGAGATAACTCCCAGAAAACATCTATCATCTTCTCATTTAATGTCGTTTCTTCCCGCAACACATAACCACGCCATAAATATTTCATCATGTTTACCCATTCACAGCTATCACGATCAATCCCTTGGAACTTCATATTACCAGCGCCAATCTGACGTCTTGCCAGCGACATTCTATTCTGGAATAACTTAATAGCGTTGCTTGTACCACAATAAATAATTGGTACCCCTAATTGGTTAGTTAGCGAAACAAAAAATGCCATCATTTCATCACTACTAACTTTACTACGAAGCAAATTCTGAACCTCGTCAATAACCAGGATACCGACATTGTATAACAAAAGAAGCTTACGCATTTGAAGAATCATGGTAGACGGATTATAGGTCGCATAGCCGTACTTATCTTTGTTATTTGTGCCACAGCGCCTATCTATTTCCTCGAATATCGACCGACAAAAAGTCACATAGTTTCCGTCATAAGGAGCTTCAACCATGAGCCACGGCAATTGTGTTTTTGTAAATGGATTTCCCTTATATTCGATATGGCGAATAAGTGGCGGAAAGTATTTAAGACACTGTCGTAGTGATCTAGATTTTCCGGATCCAGGAATTCCATAAACAACTGTCCCTAGTTCTGGTACTGCATTGATGTACGCATCATCATTAATTTGATTGCCTTCATCCCTATCTAGCGCTATTAACGCACTATGATATTCAGCTGAAACTGGATTGCGATTCATGTAAGCGCCACGGATCATCATTTGGATTGCAATATCCAACCGTTGTACCTGTGCAAATGGATAGAAGAAATCATTATTGATTCTAAAGAGCAAGTGAATTCGTAAAAGAGGTTTCATTTGCTTTTCCTCTGGCGTACATGCTTTGATCATTCCGGCAAGATGATGAATGACTTCACGCTCATCGCCTGGAATTAGCGGAAGAGCTTCAATCATTGGATTACCACGATACTGGACAAGTTCTTGTTCTTTATATTCTGCGTAATCCATTAATTATCATCTCCAAATAGGTCATCCATTAAAGATGCAGTTACATCCTTCATGCGATCCACGTAATCCTTATTATGCTGCTTATCAATTGGAATTACCTTCGCTGGCGTTTCGAAAGCCGGTTCTTTAGTTCTTTCACGACGTTCCTCAGCTTTTTCATTCTTTCTTTCTTCACGAATACCTTTCTTACGGGAAGCTTTCGTTACTTTTGGAGCAGTGTCTCTACGTTTTTCTGCATTTTTAGCAGTTTCATGTAGCATGCCTTCATATGCCGCTTTACGTTGATTAATATCATGTTTAAATGCCGCATTATTAGCCTTCTCTGTTTGTCGATAATCCCTGTACTCTTCAAAACTCATATTTTCGAAATTGCGGCTACGCGGTTGAAGATGCACTTTCCTATAAGTTTCATCTAGTACATAAACATAGTTTATAGTAAAGGGATTGTAAATAATCTGCATTTTTATTGCTTTCTCTAAACCGGAAGCTTTCTGTGCAAGTTGGATATCGCCGTAGAACAAATCTTTGTATCGTAAGCCTTGACGTGTCAGGGATGCTTGGTCGTGTGGCCAAACGTTTAAAGCCATCTTTTCCGGGTCTACGCTGCGAAGATTACCTGTTCTGTTCATAATACCGTATTCCCAAAGAGCGATAGGAATGGAAGCCACGCCGTCAGCTATTTGTTCCGGCGTTGAAGGATAATCTTTTATAAGAGTAGCGTTGTGTAAAAGTATGGTTTGGATTATAACTTTTTCAAACTCATCCGGCGTTAGTGCCGCTTCAATGTGTGGGTCTTTATCACCACGTTGTAGATGATCCTTGTAAATGCCACCGGGAAGTGTTTGCTTGAGATTTTCGTTCAAAGTGCGAAAGAAACGCTCTACCACCCCTTTCATATCGCCTCGATATGGGGCTGTGTTCAGAATATTAACACCCAATTCATTGATAATACCCGTGGCACGTTTGCTGATCATATCGCCTCTGTCCGCCAAAATAGCCCGTGGCAAATGATGACTTGGCCATTCATCTGAGCCTATTTCAATGTTTAAGTTTTTACAAAACTTTGACTTATCGGTCACCATGTTTAGCAGAGAGAGAGAAACAGCATCCCATGACGGGTTTTCAAGACCTGAGTAATACCCTGTGATCAGTCTACTATAAACATCAATAATGATATAAACTGTCAGCCGACCAATTACCTTATTTAGATTGCTCCTTCTTACAGTATATGCATCTGCCGGTGTAGAGTCAATCATGAAACAGTCGCCGGGACCGTATATTTGATTAACGGCAGTATCAGATAACGGTCTACGATTGAGATTGTACTCGTTCTCGGTTATACGGGCAATATCGACGTCAATTTTGTCTAAATGGGAAACCATATAATAAATGAACTGTCGAAGGGTCGGGTAGTGGTTTTCATCATACAGAATTCTTTCTGTTTTACCACCAACATTCACTGTTTTGCTGAAATAAGTATCCAGCATCCGAAAGTAAACTCTTTTCATGCTTGGTTTCTTTTGTTGCTTATACCATTCAATCGCATTATCAAATATAATCTCAATCTTTTTGTCGATCAATAAGCCCTCATACCCATCAGCACGCTTCGGGCCATTTTTCTTTTGCGGTTTACGTTTTCCCCCTCTGCCTCCGGAGTTATTATAGGTAGTGAACATTGAACTTTTACGCATACCTTGCTGCCAAAACTGACAGAACAGACGTTTTAGCGTAGGTACTGTAACATTCTCCCTCTCAGCAACATGCCTCAGAAACTCCTCACGGCCTCGCTTATTGAGTAATTTTAGCTTCTGCTCGGGCCAGTATCTTGTTACAAGCTTATATCGCCCCTCACAACGTTTGATCTCTTCTTCGGAGTATTTATTAGGAATGTTGACCTCATAAAATGGATCGATTATTTCAATCACCTCGCCATTGCCGATCATGTCCTCCATGTTCTTGCGAGGATAGAATTTAGGAAGTGCCCGATCACCCTCTAGAGGAATATATGCAAACGTGTCATCGCAGACGTCTGTATCAATAATTCGGATTCTAGTTCCATCTTCTTTAATCTGATAGACCGCATTAAACGCAAGCATACCGCTGTTTCCTCCTAGTCTGCGCGCAGAAGTTTGTCCACTTCTTCGTGACCATAAGATAATATATTGTATCGATTTAAATTTAACTCATTACGTAAATCGAAACGCAGAACCTTTATAGCAAGCAAGTGGTGAAACATCGTGATACACGAGCCTGCATGCAGATGGTGTTCTTGTGCAAAACTATGAATAATATTGCGAGTTGTTTCATTTTCGCCATTCAGTCTTCTCGCAAGCTCACGCTTGTAAGCGATAAGTGTAGCCTCCCCCAATTCCTGCAATTCCCAAACGCCGGATATATCGTATGCCCCCCGAAAAGTACTTATATTCTTTGCCATCATTTTGTCTATCTCTTGGTCAGTCACAATACCCCAGTCAATCCCTTCATTCTTCCAGTAGGTACGCTCTATCTCATACTTCTCAATCGTTCTATGATGAACAAGTTCCGTTGCAGGCTTAACAGTTCGGATAATATCCTTTGTTGTACCACTAATTTTACTCGTAATACAAAAGTCAGATGTCATGCAGATTGGCTCCTGCGATTTCAAATCTTTTGGGTGTTCTATACCAAGTTGCTTCGCAATCAGCAGTGTTTTATCGATATTCATCGGAAATTGTTCCCGAATGTCAATAACGCTATCGCTATATTCGGCAATATAAAAATAATTCTGTTCATTTTTCGACAACAGATCATGCTGCCGTTTCGTTTTGATTCCATAAATGCGGGCAGATTGCCCCTTGGAATTCAAGCTATGTATCGTCAAGGTTGGCTGATAATCTCGGCCCCGCGGTATTTCATCAAAGTTTTTATGCTCATAAATAAACAAAAACGCTCACCTCTCCTAATTATTATGGCTCAGATGAGCGTTTTCTTGTCTAACATTTCTATTCGCTTCCAAATTTTTTACCTATGCATTAGCTTTTTGCCAAACTATTTTGTGTTTTTGTCAATCTTTTTTGTGTCTTGCCAAACTATTTTGTTTCCTTACATTTGTTAAATTAAACCATATATAGTATCATTCTACTGTAACACTTTTTGCTAAATTCCGAGGTTTATCAACGTCAAAGCCTTTTTCCACCGTCATGTAATAAGCAAAAAGCTGCATCGGCGTCACCGCAAGCAGCGGCGCAAATATATCATCCGTATCCGGCAGAGAGATCACCTCGTCGGCAATGTCAGACGGCATGTCGCTGCCGTCAAAGCAGACCGCGAGCACCTTCGCGCCGCGCGCTCTCACTTCCTTGATGTTACTGATTGTCTTGTCAAACAGGCGGCGCTGCATCGCAATCGCTACCACAAGTGTGCCGTCTTCAATCAGCGCGATGGTGCCGTGCTTTAATTCGCCCGCCGCGTATGCTTCGGAATGGATATAAGATATCTCTTTAAGCTTTAAAGAAGCTTCCATCGAAAGCACGTAGTCAAGGCCGCGCCCGATAAAGAACACGCTGTTTTGCGAAAAATGCCGCGAAGCAAACCGTGCAAGCTGATCCTTGGTTTGCAGCACCGTGTTCATGAGCTGGGGCACGTTTCTAAGCCCTTCCACATAACGCATATAGTCTTCTAATGCGAGGTTGCCGGACAACCGCCCCAGCTCCAGCGCGATCATGTAAATCGCCATGAGCTGGGTGTTGTACGCTTTTGTGGAGGCCACCGCGATTTCGGGCCCCGCGTGCGTATACAGCACCGCGTCTGCCTCGCGTGAAATGGTGCTGCCCACCACATTGACGACCGCCGCGATCTTCGCACCGCGTTTCTTGGCCTCGCGCATCGCGGCCAATGTGTCCGCCGTCTCGCCGGATTGGCTGATGATAATCACGAGCTGACCCAGCTGAATGAGCGGGTCGCGGTAACGGAACTCAGACGCGATCTCGGGCTCAACGGGAATACGCGACAGTTCCTCTATGATATATTTACCGACCATGCCCGCGTGGAACGCCGTGCCGCACGCGATGATGCCCACCTTGTGAATGCCGCGCACCAGCTCCTCGTCGATACCGATGTCAGATAGATCGATCATGCCGTCCTTATATCTTGACATCAGCGTGTCCGCCATCACGCGCGGTTCCTCATGAATCTCTTTGATCATGAAGTGCTCATAGCCGCCTTTTTCCGCCTGCGTCGCGTCCCAGTCCACATGGAAGCTGTCACGGTTAACTGGTTTGCCGTATTCATCAAAAATACGCACAGCCTGGCGGTCCAGTACCGCTATCTCTTTATCTTCAAGGAAAATCACATCACGTGTATATTCAAGAATAGCGGGGATATCCGATGCGATCAAATTTTCGCCCTCGCCGATACCCACCACCAGCGGGCTGTCCTTCCTCGCCGCCACAATCATGTCCGGATGTTTTTCCGACACGACGCCCAGCGCATACGAGCCTTCCAGGTGCGTCACGGCAGCCTGTACGGCCTCTAGCAGATCGCCCAAATAAAAGTGGTTGATAAGATGCGCGACAACCTCCGTGTCCGTTTCGGATACGAAAACCGCACCTTCATCCTGCAGCCACTTTTTAAGCTTCATGTAGTTTTCGATAATGCCGTTGTGCACGACCGCGATATCGCCCGCGCAGTTGGTATGGGGATGTGAATTTTCAAAAGAAGGCTCGCCGTGAGTCGCCCAACGCGTGTGCCCGATGCCCACTGCTCCCGGCGCCTTGCAGCCTTCCATCAGGCTGCATAACTCGCTGAGCCTCCCCTTTGATTTATGAACCTTTAAACAGCCATCCGAGACGATAGCCACGCCCGCGCTGTCATAGCCTCTGTATTCCAGCTTTTGCAGCCCATTCAGCAGCATGGGAACAACGTCTTTGCTGCCCACGTAACCCACGATTCCGCACATATGAAAAGTCTCCTTGCGTTATATTTACGCGAGGCGGCTTTCTATGAGCTTCACCATGTCGACCGCCTGGCGCTCTATTTCTTTTTTGTCGGGTCCTTCTATCATCACACGGACAAGCGGCTCTGTGCCCGAAGGACGGATCAGCACACGGCCTTTTCCGGCAAAAAGCTTCTCAAGCGCATCGATCTGCTTTTTGACCTGCTCATCTTCCATGATATGCTCTTTGTGTTCATCTTTCACACGTGCGTTGACAAGGACCTGCGGCAATATGGACACCGCATCCGCCAGCTTTGAAAGCGACTTGCCACTGCGCATCACGATGGACGCCAGCTGAATGCCGGAGAGTATTCCATCGCCTGTCGCATTGTGATCGAGGAAGATGATATGGCCAGACTGTTCGCCGCCCAGCGAATAACCGCCTCTTTCCATCTCTTCAAGCACATATCTGTCGCCCACGCGTGTTTTGACTGTCTCAATTCCCGCGGCTTTCATCGCGATATCAAGTCCCAAGTTGCTCATCACGGTGCAAACCAGCGTATTTTGCTTTAGCAGACCTTGCGCTTTCAAGTCCATCGCGCAGATCGCCATGATCTGATCACCGTCTACCACGATACCGTGTTCATCCACCGCAATCAGCCTGTCAGCATCACCGTCGAAAGCAAAGCCCATATCCGCGCCTAGCTCCGCGACAAGCTGTCTTAGCTTTCCGGGATGGGTGGATCCGCAGTTATCGTTGATGTTGGTGCCATCCGGCGTGTTGTAGTACGGCACGACGTCCGCACCCAGCTCAGTAAAAGCTCTTGGTGCAATTTTCGATGCCGCGCCATGCGCACAATCCAGCACGACTTTCAATCCGCGCAGGTTGGTATCCGTCGTGGAGAGCAGAAACTCCTTATATTCGGTAATCGCGTTGACTGCGCGTACCCGACGCCCCACATTAACACCCGTTTTCAGGTCAATCTCTTCGCCGCCGCTTAAGATGATGTTCTCAATGTGGTCTTCTATCTCATCGGGAAGCTTCTTTCCCTGCGCATTGAAAAATTTAATGCCGTTATATTCCGCCGCGTTATGCGATGCTGATATCACGATGCCCGCGTCCGCATCATAGTTGCGTGTCAGATACGACACGCCCGATGTGGGGATCACGCCCGCCACAACAGCCTCCGCGCCCACCGAGCAGATTCCGGCCACAAGTGCGGATTCCAGCATCTCGCCCGATATCCGTGTGTCTCGGCCGATGAGAATACGCGCCTTGTGCACCTCGCTTGTCAACACAGATGCCCCTGCTTGCCCCAGCTTAAACGCAAGCTCGCAGGTGAGCTTCTCGTTCGCGATACCTCTGACCCCGTCCGTTCCAAATAATCTCGCCATAAACTCCTCCATGGCCCGGACCTTTTGTATTATAGTCCGGGTTATACCAATATGCAAATTGGTATAGTCCTATTTTAGTTCTCTTAAGTAACTTAATGCCGAATAAATCGCAATGGCACCGTCTGCCGCCGCCGTCACCACCTGACGAAGCGGTTTTGCCACAATATCTCCCGCCGCGAAAACGCCGGGCAGACTGGTATGCATGGCTTCGTCTGTGACAATATACCCAAAATCGTCCGTTTTGACAAGCTCTCTCACATCGTCGCTGTGCGGCACAATGCCGATGGCGACAAACACACCGGATACAGCCAGCGAGCGAAGTTCCTGCGTTTTGTTGTTGCGCACACGCACACCCGTCACATGTGTGTCACCTTCTATGGCGTCCACCTCGCAATTCCAGACAAACTCAATTCTCTCATCCTGCATCGCAGCCTTTTGCAGCACCTTTTGCGCGCGCAGCTCATCTCTGCGGTGAACGACATACACATGGCTTGCAAAATTAGCAAGGTACAACGCATCCTCGATGGCGGTATCGCCGCCGCCGATCACAGCCACCTGTTTTTGCTTGAAAAAAGCGCCGTCGCATGTCGCACAATAGGATACGCCTGAACCGGAGAGACGTTTCTCACTGCGGAGCCCAAGCGATTTATAAGACGCGCCCATCGCGAGTAAAATGGATTTTGCGCTGAATATTCTATCAGCTGTGATCACCTTTTTTTCCTCGCCCTCAAGATCATACCCCGTGACCTCAGAGGTTTCTATGACCGCTCCGTGGCGCTCCGCCTGTTCCTTAAACTTAAAGCTAAGATCAATGCCTTCAATCCCATCGGGAAACCCCGGATAATTTTCCACCATCAGCGTTCTGGTAATCTGCCCTCCGGCAAAAACCCTTTCCAGAATCAGCGCCTTAAGACCCGCCCGGCCCGCGTAAAGACCGGCTGTAAGCCCTGCCGGCCCGGCCCCGACGATAATCACATCATACATGTTCAGTCCTCCCAGTTTGTTCTGTCAATGTCAAAGTCGTTCAACTGAAATATTCTGCCTAAACTATACCCGAAAAATAAAGCCGGACCTTTTGCAGTACCGGCCTTATTGAAGCATCATCTTTCTAATCAATTTTAGCAGTGAATGCGTCTTGATTCAAGGAATTTTTAGGAATCACTGATTAAATCAGGGGTGCTTATATCATGATTGTTTTTTTGAGCTTTCGCCTATCAATAAAGCGAGTTCACTTAAGCCTTCTTTGAGCTGCATATCCTCTGTGGCATCCGACGGCAGCTCCACATATTTGTCTGGATAGACGCCGTTACCGTCTATGCTGCGACCCTTGGGCGTGAAATATTCTGAAGACGTAATTTTGAGTCCGCCCCCTGTCGATTCAATAGGGATGACCACCTGCACAACGCCTTTACCGTATGACCGTGTGCCGACAACCTTGCCCCAGTCATAATCCTGAATCGCACCCGCGAAGATCTCTGATGCGGAGGCCGTGTTCCCATTAACCAGCAACACAATTGGAATTTGGGCACAATCCGCATCGCTCGTTTTGGTGTCTCTGTTGCCGTATTTGTCTTCAGTATATACTATTGTCCCTTCGGGGAGCAGCCTGTCAAGCATGTTGACTACTGTATTTAAATACCCGCCCGGATTGTTGCGCAGGTCAAACACAATGCCCTTGGCTCCCTGCTCTTCAAACTCATCCAGTCCTTGATTGAAAAGCGCTTCACAATTCCCGCTGAATTGCTTGATCCTCATGTAGCCGATACCGCCCTCAAGCATTTTGTATTCCACCATGTCCAGCTCAATAGACCTACGCGCCATGGTGAATTCCAGCACTTCTTCACCGCGCTTTACGCCGATTGTAATGGGCGTGCCGTCATCACCAAGACATTTAACACGTATTTCCTGAAGCGTGTTCTTCGTGATGTCTTCTCCGTCAATTGTCACAAGGAGATCCCCCACCTGTATACCCGCCTCCTCCGCCGGAGAATCCTCCAGAAAATACGACACCACGGCAAGGCCGGTCACATCATCAATGCCGATGCCCATGCCCACGCCATAGTATTCTCCCGACGAGTTCTGCTGAAACGCCGCAAATTCCTCAGGCGTATAATAAACACTGTATGGATCGCCAAGTGATGCCACCATCGCCTTGAGTCCGGCATATTGCACATCCTTCATATCATAATCGCGAAGATAGTTTTCCTTGATTTCCTTCTCAACGCGTAAAAATTCCGTTAACGGAAGTCCATCTTCTCCGCGCGGCTCATATTTTGAACCCACAATAAAATACGTTCCTAAAGCCGAAACAAGTCCGACCAAAAGAGCCAGCAGCAGCGCTTGCGTTTTTCTCATAATTCTCCTCCAAAATAACACTACGTATATAAATATGTCGGCACAGTCGTTCGTTATTCAGCCAATTGCAAAAAGCTTAGTTAAGGAAGTACTAATTAGATGAGGTGTTGAATTAATCAGCTTGCTTAAAAAAACAAAAAGCCTTCTTCACGCCGGGGCGCAAAAGAAGGCTTGCTTTTTTAATCAATGGCCTGCATCATAGGCTTTATCGACACAATACTGATGCCGCGGACATTCCCTACTTGTTTCATGCACCTTTGAATCGTTAAAGTGGATACAAAAATGCCCGGGGAAGTCGTTGTCCTTGGTTGGGCTCACAAGATGAGGCATGCCGTTTTGAGACGCAGCATATGTGACGCTGCCGATCGTGACCCATATGGGATGTCTGTCCCAAGACCATTTGCCGCCATAGCATTCCTTCATGATGGCCGTATCCTTTGCCGTCAGCGGCTCACTGTCTGCATGATACCAGCCTCCGAACCGACGCACCCAGAACTGACGCCCGGATTTGACATCCGTCACCAGCGCTTTGCTTCCCTTCGTAAATACTTTTGCAATATCGTCCCACGTTGAGAGCTTGACCTCGCCGGTGATGCCAAAAAGCTCAGCCGTCGTGGTTGTGATATCGTTGTCACCAAAAAGCAGCTCATAAGTTTGCGCACCCACGATGCCGTCTCTGTCAAGCCCCGCTTTTCGCTGGAACGCCTTTACCGCGCCTTCCGTCACATCACCAAAGTAGCCCGTGGCCGGCGCGATCATAAAGTTGCGTTTGCGCAGCTGCTGCTGTACATTTCTGACCTCAGCGCCTTCCATACCGAGCTTGATCATATTGCTGGCCGTTTTGGCCGTACTCAGCTTCACAAAGTCCTTATGCACGTAGCCGGTATGAACGATTGTCCCGTCTTCTCCCGGCACCTCGACGTAATACCATTCGCCGGAGATATTCTTGACCGATACACCCGTCCCTTCATTCAGTTCCGCAACCACGTTGCTGTAGGTGCCCGGGTTCTGTCGAAGCTTTAAGCCCCCCTCCAGCACATGCGCGACCATGTAATCGGTAGACGGTAAAAACACAAACTCCGAACTGATATAGCCACGATAGTTGCCGTAGATGATACGGTACCAACCGTCCACTTCTTCGCAGAAAACGCCGATGCGCGTCCCTTCTTTAAGCTGCATGATCACAGGCGCGTCGGTGGTCGGGCGCATACGCATGTTGACCTCATCACTGATCACCGTCGCATCCTCGAAGTATGGCATAGCATTCGCCGTCGTCACTGGCAAAAAAAGCGTGGCGCATATTATTAAAACCAAAAAAATCAAACCAGACTTTTTGATCACAAAAACACCTCATATAAGCTTTTTCTGTATTATACATCTGCATTTAAGTTATGTCAAAAAGCCATCTTTTTTACGGTACGTAAATAGAGCAGAAGAATTCAACGCTTGTGCTTACGTGTTATTGCTCCGACATTCAAATATATCAAGGTTGGAGCAATGTACTCCGACCGGACAAACATTTCTCATTCTATTTCATTGATATGTTTGTCCGTCTCTGTAATAATGTGATAAAATGAAAACATGCATATTGAGGAGGCTGGATTATGAAAATCGTACGGGCCATAAGAAACGATGAAATATTCTACGCGGCCAAAGACGGTCATTTGCTCAAACGCCTCGCCGAACCGCCGTATGAGCGCTTTACATTCACGGGTGAGGAAAT
>JAEWQS010000040.1 GCA_023399095.1 Bacillota bacterium | reverse complement strand
GTTCGCATTAGACTGACACTCGATTTCCTCGTTTTCGCTGCCAATTTACCAGCTTATTTGTGTTACCCTTTTTTCTAACCTTGCAATTATTCAATTTTCTCTTGACTTTTCATAGCTGGTCTCCTTTAATTTGATTAATTTATTATTACAGATTTACAATCTGTTTCTTAACACACGGATCTTATGTATTGCTCAAATTCTACTCATACTATCAATAAGAAAATCAATGATCTTCATGAGTACGGATAATACATCTTCCGATTCACTATAGTCATAATTCTCTAGATTACTGATACCCATTACAGTGATATAAGCAGCAATTTTAGTATCAAGACCAGCGCGAAATTCACCTTTATCAACATATAAATCAATAACTTCGTTAAATGCCCTTATTGATTTTGGCATCTCAACTTTTAGAATTCGCTTTTTTATTTCCTGCGGACATTCATTTAGGAACTCTTTTTTTAAATGTGTTATCTGATTATTTGATGACTCAAGCTTTTTCAGTTCAAGAATGTAACTCATCATATACTCTTTAAAAGTGATATTAGTAATCTGAGCCTTAAGCCGCTGGAATAAATCTATTTTCGCATCTCCCAAATCAGTAAATAAATATATATATAAGTCATCTTTATTTTCAAAGTACTGATAATAACTCCCTTTAGGAATCCCAGCGCCTTTTACGATCGCATCGATCGTCACATTGCTGTAATGCGATTTCGAAAACTGATCAATTGCTGCATCTATAATTCTTTGCTTCTTTTCTTCAGGCAGATTAAAAAACGTTTCTTTTGGCATCCTTTATCACCTTTCTTGCTATATCGGGTAGTCATGTGACTATTGGTCATATGACTGATGGTCATATATTCTCATGAAATTCGCCTTTTGTCAACAGTTTTTTAAATGATCATTTTGTTGAAGAAGGTTTATTCAACTGTAGGGCATGTTAAGGGTGATAAACTATGTTAACAAACCGTAAAATGGTAAACTGCGCTTGTTGACGAAAACAAGTAAGTGTGTTATATTCTAGGGGATACAAAAGGTGTATCAGAAAAACATAAAAAGGAGGCTATGTATGAAGATTAAAAACATCAACGAACCCCAGAAGTTCTTCGAAGTGCTCAAAGACTGCAAAGGCAAAATTGAGCTCGTGACATCTGAGGGCGACAGGCTGAACCTGAAATCGACTCTCTGCCAGTATATCATGCTGACACAGATGTTCTCGGAAGCCAAGATCGATGAGCTTGAGCTGCTGGTTTCGGAGCCTGAAGATTTGAACCTCCTTCTCAACTATCTTGTTAGAGGATAGTCCAAATCTTAAAATGAGAGCCGCTTTATGGGCGGCTTTTTTGATGCAGAGAAATACTGTCCGTTTTTTGGTACGGAGGATATGTAGCATAGAGACAGAGGAAAGGGGCTTTGAGGATGAGTGTCACTGTGGTTACCGGGCGCGCAGGAAGCGGAAAGAGCCGCTTTTTGCTTTCGCATATCGCGGCGTTGCTGAAAAACCCGTTTGAAAAAATCGTCGTGCTTGTGCCTGGTGCGCTCACATTTGAGACGGAAAAAAGCATTATGCAAAGCTGCGGCGTAGAGGGTATTTTGGGCCTTGAAGTGCTCAGCATACAGCGCCTTTGCTACCGCATACTCGAATGCGCAGGGCAGACCACGTTTATGACGCATGCGGAAAAGGCGGTGTATTGCCGCCGCGCGTTGGACGCGCTTAATAGCCCGTTTTTGGGAACCGGCAAGCTGCCCGATTTTGATACGAGCGTTGCCGAGCTGCTCACACGTCTCAAAAGCCACTGCCAGACGCCGCAAAACATCCGCGAAGCCGCGGTGAAAACCCGCGATGCTGCGCTTTCAAGAAAGCTTAGCGACATTGCGGACGTCTATGAAAAATTCAGCGAACTCAGCGCGGGACGTTTGGACAGCGCGGATATGTACGCGCTTGCCGCGGCGCAGGCCGAGAAAGCGACGTTTCTGCACGGCGCGCATATCGTCATCGACGGGCTGGACAGCTTCGCACCCGCCGTGCTGCTGCTGCTCGAAAAGGTGATGGGCTTGGCAGCGGATACTGTGGCGGCGTTCCGGGATGCGGGAGACGGCAGCGACACCGAAATATTTGCGTCGGAGCGGCGGGACATGCAGCGCTTTATCAGCGCCGCGCAGCGAAGCGGCCAAAAGGTTAAGCTCAAAAACGAATCCGGCCTGGCCGGGCGGCACGAGACAAGCGCGCTTAGTTATCTCGAAGCCAATCTTTTCAGCTATCCATATCAACCGTATCCAAACGAGCCGAAGGGCGTGCGAGTCGTGGAAGCACAGACGCTCGAGCAGGAGGTCAAGGCGCTTGCGGCGGGCATACTCGGCGAAATAAAGCGTGGCAAGCGGTTTCGCGATATTGCGGTGGCCGGCGGAAATTTAAGCGCGTATCTGCCCGCGATCAAATCCATTTTCGCGCTCAGTGATATTCCGGTGTTCATCGATGAACGCCGCACGCTGAGTCAGAACACGTTTTTTGATTTTCTTCATAAGGCGCTTATTGCGGCTTCGGGCGATATGACCGCAGTCACGGGCTGGGTTTACAGCGTTTTTTCGCCCATTGACGAAAAAGAACGAACCGCGCTTTTCACATACGCGCAGCGCTACGCCTACATGGGCTGGCACTATATGAATCCGTTCTGGCGCGGTGACGACGCTGCGGAGATCGAGCATATACGGAGTACCGTGATGAAGCCGCTCATTCGCCTCACGGAAGCGGTGAAGCAGGGCAGTGCACAGCAATCCATTGAGGCTGTGAAGCGGTTTTTAGAGGACTGCGATACGGCGGATAAGCTGGAATCGTTCTGTGATTCCATAGACAACGCCGATACGCGCGGTGAATGCGCGTATTTCCGCCAGATATATGAAAAGAGCCTTGATGTGCTGGATGGCATCGCGCGTGCGTTCGGCGATGCGCCGCTGGACGCACAAACGCTTTGCGACATGGTGAAAACCGGTTTTGAAGCAACCAAAATTGCGGTGATTCCGCCCGCCACGGATGAGGTGGGCGTATTCGATATAACGCTGTCACGTTTGCCGGGAATTGATGTGCTATTTGCCATCGGCGTGCACGACGGCGTGTGGCCCGCTCGAGACGACGGCTCGGGCATCCTCTCTGCGGCGGAGCGCGACGCGCTTCTGGAAAGCGGCCTTGATACCGGCGTATATGATTTATCCGCCGAAAAGCTTAAGGTGTATACCGCGCTTGCCAAGCCAAAGGAACGGCTGATACTCAGCTACAATACGCAGACAGGCCAGCCCTCTGTGCTGATCGACCGCATGAAACGGCTGTTTCCTAAGCTTAAGGTAAAGAAAGCGGCAGACAGTGTGATGTCGCTTAAGGGCATGGAGGCGGATGTGCTGGGTGCGCTCGCAGACGTTCTGCGCGGCAAGTCGCCGGATGAGGCGCTGCTAAGCGTCTGCGCGGGTTATCTGGGGCAGAGAGGATGGCGTGAAAATGCCGATGCCGTATTGCTGCGCTCCAATGCGGCGGTGCCGCTGGTGCAAGAGATATCAGAAGCACTTTACGGCGGTATCCGGTGCAGCGCCACGCGCATTGAAAACTACTATAAATGCCCGTATAGGCATTTCCTCGACCACGGCATCAAGGCGCAGACGCCGCGCGATTATGTGCACGACCGCATCGATATTGGCACGTTTATGCATCTTGCATTGGATATGTTCGTGCGCGGTATGATAGATGAGCAGGTGGATATAAAGACGCTCAGTGAAGAAGAGACCGCCGCGCGCATGAGGCAGACGGTTAGCCAAGCAGCCAAGGAGCATGACAGCGCCAAGCTGCTGGAGGACGAGCGCTTTGCCATGCAAGCTTCTATACTGACACGCGAGCTTATTGATACGGCACTGCGCATACGCTCACACTTCGTGGGCAGCAACGCGTCGCTGCACGCGAGCGAGCAGACGTTTTCGTTCGATGTGCCCACGGCGTTCGGCAATGTGGTGATCACGGGCAAGATCGACCGAATTGACACCGCGGATGGATATTTCCGCGTGGTGGACTACAAATCGTCCACAGTCAAGTTTGCCTTGAACGATTTTGCCATGGGGCTTTCCTTGCAGCTCCCTGTTTACTTAGAGGCTGCAAGGCGGCTGCTGGCAGACAGCGGCCTTGCGCCCGCGGGCGGCTATTACATGCGCATCGGCGAGCAATACCATGAAAGCTCCGATGCGGCTGACAAAGCCGCGCGGATGTCGGGCATATCGCTTTGGGATGCGGAGGTGCTGAGCGCTTTTTCCGCTGTGCTGCCCGGCGGCAGCTTTGCGGCGGTGGATCAGGCAATGACGAGCTCGGGCGGTGTTAACGCGCGCGGTGCGTCGCGGCTGTTTACTCATGACGAATTGGATGCACTGCTGGATATGAGCGCTGGGCTCATCAAAGACGCGGCGGAGCAGATCTACAGCGGAGACACACAAATCTGCCCCGCAAACGCCGATGTATGCCAGTATTGCGGTTACGCGTCTGTCTGCCAGATCAATGCGGAGTATGAGGGCAACAATATGCGCGAGCCCATATCGTTTGACAGGGCCTGCCTTGAGAAGGAGGAATCCCGATGAGCAGACAGTGGAATGAGCGTCAGCGTATGGCGATAGACGCGCGCGGCAAAAGCGTGGTGGTGTCAGCCGCGGCAGGGAGCGGCAAAACAAGCGTGCTCACAGAGCGCGTGCTGCGCCTCATCGAAGAAGGCGAAGACATTGAAAACATGCTGATTGTGACGTTTACCAATCTCGCGGCGAGCGAGATGCGTGAGCGTATCTATAAACGGCTTCAGGACGCGGGGACAGAATCGCCGCGCCTCGCGGCACAGGCGGAGAAGTGCGCCTTTGCGGATATATCCACACTGCACGCGTTTTGCGGAAGGCTGATACGCGACAACTTTGAACACGCGGGCACATCGCCGTCGATCACGATCGCGAGCGAGGCGGAGACCGCACGATTAAAGCAAGAAGCGCTGGAGCAGGCCATCGAGCAGGCGGCGGCAGATGCCGCCAAAAGTCCCATCGTGGAGAAATACTCAAGCCGGGGCGACGTGGATCAGATCATGCATATCGTGATGGCTATCTATAACCGCGCAGTGAGCCTTAAGAACCCGCAGCAGTGGCTTAGTGACGCATATTCGCATTTCGACGGCGGTGAGTTTGTAGACACACTGTTTGAGCAATTTATGGGCATGGTGCGTACGGCGGCAATGGACGCGTCAGTTTATTTATCACAACGCAGCGAGATATGGCGTGAAAAGGGCTTTTATGAGCAGGCGGACGAGAGCGAGAACGACCGTATCGAATTTCTGCGCACGGCGCAGGCCATAACCAAGGATAATGTGATTTTACCGGTAGCGGCGACCGTCAGCGTGAAGGCCAAGGGTGCGCCCAACCGCGAGAGTTCCACCATGACCAACCGCGCCAACAAATGCATGGACGACCTGCGCGGCTGCGCAGGCAGCTTTGCTGCAAAGATTGCGCAGGAGCTCAAATCAGAAGCGAAGGACGGACGATTTTTTATCGACCTGACACGGCTTTTCATGTCCCGATATGCGCGGGCCAAGCGTGCGAAGAACCTTATCGACCACGATGACACGATGCATTTTGCGCTTAAGGCGCTCAGCGTAGACGAGGTCGCCGTGAGATACAGAAACAAATATGCGCATGTATTTGTGGACGAGTATCAGGACATCAACGAAGCGCAGCATACCATCATCACGAAAATACAGCAAGATAATAACGACTTCCTCGTGGGCGATGTAAAGCAGTGCATCTATACCTTCCGTGAGTCCAACCCCGATCTGCTGATACGGCGCTGCCGTGAGCTTCAAGCGGACGGGCTCATCGAGATGAACACCAACTACCGCAGCAGGCCGGGCGTCATTCGTTTTATCAATGGTGTGATGCGCCACATGATGACGCAGGAAGTCGGCGGTGTTGATTACACGGGCGGGCAGTGTTTGCAGCCCGGATCGCAGGGCGAGGGCAAGGCAGAGATCATAATCGCGCACCGCGAGGATGAGGAAAACGTAGAAGCCGAAGCACGTGAGATTGGGGCACAGATCAGAAGGCTGTTGAATCAGGGCTTTGCGTATGGTGATATCGCCATACTGCGGCCTGAGATCACGCAGTCGGGTCGGCACATCGCCAAGGCGCTCGTGGATATGAACATTCCCATTTCCGGCGGCGCAGGGTCGGCAGATGCGGGGCTCGGCGAGCTAAGTGTGTTTATTAACGCGCTCAAGCTGATACACAGCGAGACGGACGATATCGCGATGCTGAGCGTCATGCGCTATCCGCATTTTGGCTTCACGGAGCCGGAGCTTGCGCAGATACGCCTCGGACTAAGGGACACAGGCTTTTGCGACGCTGTTCGCACTTTTACAAGGGATTCGGCGCTCGGTATAAAGGTACAAGCCTTTCGCGAGACATTCGGGCAGTATCGCCGTTTGGCGGCCTGTATGAAGCTGCCGGATTTTCTGATGCGTTTGCGGCTGGATATGCGTCTGCGTGAGTATGCGCTTACGTCTCCGGGCGGTGCGGCAAGCGAAGTCGCGATCAGCGCGTTTATCAGCGACGTGGCGGCGATGGGCGTGCATTCGCTGACCGATGTGCTGACCGTGGCCGAAAGATTGGGACGCGCCAAAGAGACGCAGCAAAACCCTGTGGAATCCGACGGCGTGTACCTGACGACGATACACAAATCAAAAGGGCTGGAGTTCCGCGCCGTGATACTATCGGGGCTGCACAAGAAAATCGACCAGCGGGATACGCACGGCAGCGTGCTGGTGGGGCGTAGCCTAGGGCTGGCGCTGGATATTTTGGACGAATCGGCGCATATACGCAAACCAACGCTGCACCGGCTGGCCGTGGCGCGCGGGCTGCGGCGAGAAAAGATATCCGAAACAGTACGCCTGTTGTACGTCGGTATGACGCGCGCGATTGAACGGCTAGTGATACTTGGTGCGGGTTGCGAGATTAAAGACAAATGGCTTGAACAAAAGGCGGCAGGTTGGCAGCAAGGTGCAAGCACGCATTTCGATTTGCTTATGCCCGCTGTGGCGATGATGTGTGCGGAGAACGGCGAAAATCTAGAGGACTTTGTGCGCATCGAGCGTGACGATTCTGCGGAAGAACAAAAGCAAGGCAAGCCTGAGCGGCTTGCCGCGTTATGGGAGGAGGCCAAGGCACAGAAGCCTGAATCGCTTTTTGAAGATTACCAGCATAAAAACGATCTGGGCGTACTGTCCAAGGTCAGTGTGTCGGCACTCAAAAGGATGCAAGAGCCGGAGATTTTTCGCCCGGTGTTTGCGCCGTCTGCGGATGACGGCATCGATGCCGCACAGCGCGGCACGCTGATGCACCGTATCATGGAGCATATCGGGCTGGAGCCAAAGGATGAAGCGGCAGTCGAAGCAAGCATTGCACAAATGGCTCAAAAGTGTATAATCGACCCCGCGCTGGTATCAGAGGCGGATGCAGGGGCGGTATCGCGTTTTCTGCACAGCGATATCGCTGCAAGGGCGCGACGCTCACAGATGGTACGTGCCGAGCAGCCGTTTTGCCTGCGCATGAGCGCAAAGGAAGCGGGTTTGAGCGAAGAATCTGATGAAAGCGTCGTCGTTCAAGGTGTCATCGATCTTTGCTTTGTGGAGAACGGCAAGTGGATTGTCGTGGACTATAAAACAGACAGCGTGAGCAAAGGAGAGGCACAGCAGGCCGCAAATAAATATGCCGTGCAGCTGGCGCTATACGCCAAGGCGCTCTCGCGCATCACGCATAAGGATGTGACGGAGATGCATATCTACTTCTTAAAGATCGGCGAAGCGATAAAGCTTTAATAATCATATATCAGTGTGATATAATGAATCATTATTTTGTATAGAATGAATAGCGGAGGGTTTTTTATGATCATCATGACAATCGAAAATGTCGGCAAACCGTATGAGGTATTGGGGCTTGTGAGAGGTTCAATGATACAGAGCAAGCATATCGGCAAGGATATGATGGCGGGTTTTAAGACCATTGTGGGCGGTGAACTCAAGGGCTATACAGAGATGATGGAGGAATCGCGTGAGCAGGCCGTCAAGCGCATGACGGATCAGGCCAAGATGCTGGGCGCCGATGCCATTATCGGTATGCGTTTCACATCCAGCTCGGTGATGCAGGGTGCCGCTGAGGTTACGGCATACGGTACGGCTGTCAAGTTTAAATAGGGTCAACTGAACAACACAAAAACCTAGCAACGAAGGAAAAATAAGGTGATTTACTGTATCAGTGAGACGCACATAATGAACATTTATAAGAAGATGACGTCTTCTTTGCGACATTTTTTAAGCTGCTGATCCTACACAGATTTTGCAACACGGGTACTTTGATATTGGCCGTGCTCAGATCGTTGTGTAGATCAGCAGACCCTAATTATTAAAAATCATAAATTTAATTTATTCGAAATGTTAAGAAAGTGAACGATATTATTTATTATCAAGCAGACCCTTCTGATAGTATAAAGTGAGCGAGATCATGAAAAATAATTTATTCTCAATTGGTGAAATATCACGATTAAAAGGTATCAATATAAAAACCCTACGATTCTATGATGAAATCGGAGTGATAAAACCATATTATATAGATCCGTTTACTAAATACAGATATTATTCTGCAGATCAATTTATACTAATTGATATTGTGAAAGCTTTGAAATCAATGCAAGTTAGTACAAAAGATATGGCTAAAATCATTAAGGATCAAGATACAGATGCACTTATTGGTTTTCTTAGTGAGCAAAAAAAAGAATTGAGCAAAAAAATTTTAGAAATTGGAAACGCGATTTCTTTGATAGATACTGCAAAATCCAATATAGAAGAATCAAAAGCTTCTTTATTAAATAGTTCCGTTTTTTATAAGTACATAGATACCCGGTATGTTCTTACATGTCCTTTAGAGAACATGCGGACAAAAAACAGTCTTATGATGGCTTATTCAAAACTATATAAAATCATTGAACAAAATAACTTAATGAATACCTACGAATCGGGCTGCCTGTATGAAATGGTGGATTCGGCTTATATACCTACCCGGTATTTTTGTTCTATTAAGCTTAAAGATAATTCAAACACTAGAGATCTTATTGAAATACCAGGCGGAAAATTTCTATGTATATGTTATTCTCAAAACACCTATGAAGAGCAGCTTTTATTATTAAATAATTATATAGAGACTAAAAACTATCATCCTCTTCAAATATTACAGGTTGAATTAATCAATGAAGTTTTTAAAGATACAGAGCATTTTGAACTCCAGATCCTAATAGAAAATAAAAGTTGAAATTTTTTTGGTTTAGCAGCATTGACTCTCCAGTTACTGGACGGTTTATGATTTAGGTATTAAATCATTAAAAGGAGTTTCAATATGCCGTTAAAAAACTCAAAGCAATTATTAGAAAACACTTTTCGCAAAGACCTATTACTGTTATCCCTACAATTACTGCCCATTATTTATATTGGAACAATAATGAGTGTAATTTTCCATGAAATTGTCGGACACGGTTTATCCTGTTCTTTATTAGGTGGAACATTTGATGGTTTTGGCATACTCATTGATGGAATGGGTTATGCCATGATTAATAGTCTGAATCTATCCATACCCTCTGTAATAATTGTATTATTAGGTGGCATTATTGTAACAACAATTCTCGCTATCGTTTTTTTCATTTTAAGCCATCGCTTCCGAAACAATAACCTTCTATCATTAACATTTCTCATTCTAGCTTTTACGGCATTTATGGACAGTATACCTTATTTCTTTTTCGATGCCATTTATATTGGAGGTATTGGAGATTATGCTCTAATATATTCAATGGTTCCAAGTGAAACAACTCGATATTTAGTCATTACACTCCTTGGAATATTGATGATAGGCGGCATTATATTATTTAATTCTATTTTTATAAAATACTCTACTCACGTTCTTAGCAGAAACAAACAAATTTCTCGCAAGAATCAATTAAGCCTATTTATCTATGCCTTTATCTTACAATTGATTGGATGGATATCCTTTGATTGGAATCAGTTGATACCCGGTATTGGTTTGATTCCGGTTATCTTAGGTGTTCTTGTTACTATAGTTGTTCTTGCAGGACTATTCATAAAGAAAAACAACGTTGAGAGAAGCGATGATGTACAAAAAGAAGATAAGCTCGCATGGAAACGTTTTATAATTATATCCTGGGGAGTTTGTTTTGTCCTTATAGCAACGATTATATTTTGGTTACAATTTGGTGTAATATTCTAATGAAACTTTCCCCATAAAAACTTTGTCTTTTGGAGGATGCTGAATAAAAACACGCTTAGGTTATTTTATGTCCTAAGCGTGTTTGTTTTTTAACCAATTAGCCGATGTTGACAATTTCCTTGATTGTGATGTTAAGCGCATTACGGTCGTGCGCGAGATCAAGATACGTTTCCGTCGGCTTGTCGTCCACAACGAGCTTAACCATCGGACGCATGCTTGCGAATTCGTAATTCTTGGTGACAATGGCGGTTTCGCCTGTGCTTAACCGGATGCATGTGCCCACCGGATATGGCGCCACCTTTCTTGTGAGCGCGTTGACAATGCTCGGGTCAAACATGGAGTTGTATCCGCCCATGATGTATTCAATGGCGTCTGAGGGCAGCATGGCTTTTCGGTACGGCCTGTCAGCGGTGAGTGCGTCGAAAACATCCACAACACCCACAATACGCCCGAACAGATGAATGGACTCTCCGGAGAGCCCGTGCGGATACCCCTTGCCGTTAAACTGCTCATGATGCTGCAGGGCGGTGGTGCGCGCGCTGTCGGGGATATCAAGATAATCGCTTAAGTAGATGTATCCGCGTTCACTGTGCTTCTTGATTTCTTCAAATTCTTCGGGTGTGAGCCGCGAGGGTTTGTTGAGTATATCTTTGTCAATGAACATTTTTCCGGTATCGTGCAATAAAGCGCCAAGAGCAAGCTGATTAAGCATTTTTTTGTTGAGACCAAGCGTGATGCCGATCACCACTGATAAAATGGAGACATTGAGACTATGACTGTAGGTGTAGTCGTCGTAGGTTCTAAGGTCAATCATATTGACCATCACCTGGCTGCTGTGCAAAATTTCATCGATTGTGCATTGAAGAAGTTTGTTGATCGTCTGCATACGCAGCCGGAAAGCAGACGGACGGTTCATACGCGTGGTATCGAGCAGTGCCTGAAGCTCGTTCTTCATCGTCATTTTGAGTTCGGCACTGACGAGGTCGTTCACATATAAGCCTTCGGATAATTCATCGTCAATATATAGCCCCTGATAACCCAGCAAAGCGACTTTTCTGATAAGAGAATCGGTTAATACACGTCCTTTACGAAGAAGGATGCGGTTTCTTGATACAACCAAATCTGATGCCAGCTTTTGTCCGGAGCGCAGATGGTTAATAGGAACATATCTCATGCTTGTTAACTCATCAGTCCATTAATATCTAATATGAGACTGACACTCCCATCTCCTAAAATCGTACAGCCTGCTATGCTCTTGGATGAACCGAGGATTTTTGAAATATAGACAGGCAGAGGTTTCACCACCGTTTGCTGCTCACCGATGAGCGCATCGACAAACAGGCAGTATGTCAACGTTTGTGTTTCCAAAATGATGAGTATACCGTCTTCGAACGATGTCACATCAGAATCGATATTAAACGCCTTATGCAGTCTGAGTATGGGGTAGCAGTTGCCGCGCATAGTGATCATTTCGTTGCCGTCGGGGTCTTTGGCGATATCGCGCATCTTTGGCTTAAACGATTCTTTGATGGACAGCAAAGGCACGATGAATATGTTCCCGCCGACGCTAACCTGCATGCCTTCGATAATGGCCAGCGTAAGCGGTATGCGAATCTGTACGCTCATTCCGTTGCCCGGCTTACTGTCAACCACAAGCGCGCCGCCCAGTTTTTCGATATTCTTCATGGCCACGTCCATGCCGACACCTCGGCCTGAAAACTCGGTGACCTGCTCTTTGGTAGAAAAACCGGGTGCGAAAATCAGCGAGTAGGCTTCCTTGTCGGTTACGTCGGCAGGGCTCTTTTTGATCAGGCCCTTTTTAATACCCTTGTCGATCAGCGCTTCTTTGTTGAGACCGCGTCCGTCATCGGATATGCCGATCAGCACGTCGCTGCCTGAGTTATGCGCCTCAAGCGTGATTCTGCCTTTGGGATCTTTGCCCTGCGCTATGCGCTCCTCGGCAGTTTCAAGACCGTGATCCATGGCGTTGCGGATGATATGCATGAGAGGATCGGACAGATTGTCGATGACGTTTTTATCAAGCTCCGTATCCTCACCGATGATAACGAGCTCGGCCTGTTTGCCGATACGATTAGACATATCTCTCACAATGCGTTCCATTTTGTGGAATGTGGCAGATACGGGAATCATACGGATTGCCATGACGATGTCCTGCAATTCGTCTGTGAGCTTGCGCAGCTGACGAGCTGCCTTATCGAAGCTGTCAAGCCCGAGCCTTAAGACTTCAGGATTCTTCGTCACTGTGGACTCGGTGATCACGATTTCACCGACAATATCCATAAGCGCATCAAGCTTGCTTAGGTTGACGCTCATATAGCTTTGTTTTAAATTATGTGAAACTTCGGCATTGATGGCCGAAATATCGGACTTTTCTATTTTTGTCTTCTTTTCTTCCTTCTTTGAGGCCTTGATATCGTCTTGCTTCTCGAAAACCTCCTCAAAATGGCAGTCTTTTAAAAAGAAGGCTTCTCTGATTTTGCTTGTAATCACATTGACCGGCTGGTCCGACACCAAAAGCAAATCGAAGCCGTTTGCGGTAATTTCATCATCACTATGATCGCCAAGCAGGTCACTCGGTATCGTTTCAATACTGGAGCAAAGCTTCTCAAGAGACTTTACAATGCCCAGCGCACGTATGTTTTCCATTTTGCTGTCTTTTTGGAATGTGATATGTGCTTTATAGCGGTGATTACCGGCCTTGCCGGAAGCTGTCGGCGGCGCAGTGGCAGGGACCTCTTCTGAACCTGATTCGGGTTCCGTCTTCCCGGAGGTGAGAATTTTATAGAATGCACGCGCATCTTCAGTGATATTTGATAAGTCTCCATCCGGAAGGCCACTGTTTTGTATTTTTTCAAACTCAGCTTTTATTGCATCCACAGACGTAAATACAAGATCACTGATCTTACGGTAATCTTTTTTTCGGGCCTTGTGCTCACGCAAAAAGCCAAAAAGATCCTCAAGAACATGGGAAAGACCGGTGATGTTGTCAAAGTTCATCATCGCTGATGCGCCCTTTATGGTGTGAAGTATACGAAAGATATCTGCAATCTGTTCCGAAGTAAACGTACTGCTTTTTTCACAAACCAAAAGCAAAGACTCAAGGTTATCAAGCAGCTGACCGTTTTCATACAGATATATATCAAGTATTGAATCGTTTGCGGACATATTAATTTCCCCCTTCTTTTAAGTTTAGACCCTTAAATCAGAAAGCATAAAATTACGGCAGATTATTGAGCGCCGCAGTAATCACATCTTCTTTGAAAGGCTTGACGATGAAACCCTTTGCGCCAGAAAGAACCGCTTCTCTGACCATGCTTTCCTGACCCATAGCGCTGATCATGACGATATTGGCGCCCGGATCCAATTCAAGAATTTTCTTTAAGCTGGTGAGGCCGTCCATCTCCGGCATGGTGATATCCATTGTGACGACATCAGGTCCCAATTCCTGATATTTTTGCAGGGCGATTTTTCCGTTTTCAGCTTCACCGATAACTTCGTATCCGTTCTTGGTAAGCATGTTTTTAATGGAGACCCTCATAAATGCTGCGTCGTCGACGATCAGTACCTTTTTCATGTTTTTTTTGTAACCTCCTGTTTAGCGGTTTAAGTTTTTTGAGCTTAGCCGTCAAGCGGCGCTAAATAATACGTAAAGCTTTGGGAGACACGGTGCGTATGGAAAGCTGGCAGCTTTCAGGGCAGAATTCGATGGAACGCCCGCTGCTGCCACCGGTATCTTCGCCGTCAAGAGTGATGCGGCTTTCCTCCAATACTTTGCGGCACATGGCTATATTCCTCTGACCGACATTCATGATATCAATCGCCCCCGAGGTTTTAAACATATGCGCCCCGCCTGCCATTTTGGAACGGAGTCTTAAGCGAGATGCCCCGGTCTTCATCATCAGATCAATCATGTCGACGATGGCTGTATCTGCAAATTTAAATCTGTTAGTGACTGTAGAATGAGCCGTTGCGGTGGGGAGCATAATGTGCACCATGCCGCCAATTTTTGCGATGGGGTCGTATAAAACCAGTCCTATACACGAACCAAGCCCGAGTGTCACAAGCTTGTCCGGCGAATTGACGATCTTTTGCTCCGCAACCCCAATAGTGAATATGCTCATGCCAACCCCATTTGTGCCATAAGCCGGTTGTAGGAATCCACATTCGGGATCAGAAAGAAATGACCGAAAATGCTGTGTTCGCTTTCCATAAATTCTGTTTCCATGAAAAGCACATTGTCACCATATTCACCGTAAGCCGAAACAAGAAGATTTAATACGGCGCCCGACATATCCATAACGAGCTCCGGTACGGATGCATCAATTCTAAGCCCGGTCAGAGATGATATAGCAGAGAGGTATGAGCCAATGAGAATATTGGACAACTCCTTAAGAGCACTAACCTGTAGCTCATTGAATTCGCCGCTCTCATCAACCTCACAACCCATCTGGCTGATAATTGTTTTGGTTAATTCATACGCGTCGTCGCGCTTAAGCACGAGCAGTATATAGCCGTCTAAATCGTCTGAAATGCCCACCAACAGACCGGCAACCACTGTTTCCGGACCATCAAGAATATCGCTGATTTGCTCATATGGGCAAAACTGGGCGTGAGGGACGCTGATATTGACTTCGTGGCCGAGCATGGACGCCAGCGCCGTGGCTGCATGTCCCGCGCCGATGTTCTCCAGCTCTTTCAGAAAATCAAGCTGGTCGCTTGGTATCCCTCCTTGATTAAACATAGTTGCTCCATTCACGTAGTATTTTCGGTATATATATCAAAATCAGAAACGCCTTGTATTTTTACTGGCTATTTTATATATCGAATTAAACAATAAGCCTATTAAGCTTTTTTAAAAAATCCGATATATAACTATAGAGAAGCCATACACATAGACGCATTACAATTATAACCCGATATAAACCGACAGAAACGCAAAATATGCGAAAATTTTTGAAAAAGGCGAGAGAAAATGAGAGTTGAACACGTAGGAATGCCCAAAAGCATAACGGAAAGTCCCCAGCGGCAGGGATTGACGCAGGGAGATATTCTTGTTGCCGAGGTGACGGAATTAAAGGGCGATCAGGTTTTTTTGAAGAATCAGGAAGGCGGCGCAGTGCTGACAGCCAAGCTCATGAGCGATATTGCTGTTTCCGTCGGAGACTATGTGGAAACAGTGGTAGACGACACGAGCGGAGGGCGTATTGTGCTCCGTGTGCTTGATATCTCGCGTCAGATGCCTTTTGGATCGGAAGCGGATGACTTGAAGACACTGACAACCCAAAACCATTCGGCTCGTGCACAGGCGCTGCATAATACGCTTGTCATGCTGAAAAACAACCCGGGCGCAGACCCCAAAGCAGCGGCGTTTCTTTCGAAACACGGGATTACCGGCAGCGCTGAAAACATAGAAACGGTTTCGCAAATGGCTAAGGGTATGACAGCTGTGACCACACTGCTGACAGAGTTGATTCATAGTTTCGATATAGGTAAGGAACAAGCAGGCTCTTTGGCACCCACAGCGCAGACGATGCAGCCTGCGGCGAATACCATATCTATGACGCAAACAGCACAGCCTGTGATGAGTACCGATTCCTTGGCGCAAGCTGTGGTTTCAACGGACGCACAGACACCCCGCGCTATGTCATCACAAACCGCTGACCTCGTTCAAACTCCGGACGGTGCCGCAAAGGTCAGTGCGGCTCTCGCAAATGAGGTAATGCAGACTGATACAGTGAGAGTAACGCTGACCGGATCGCAGACACCAGCCGAAACACAGACCATATTGCAGCCTGCCACACAGGAGACCACGGCGGCAGGCCAAAGTGTCGGGCAGACAGCACCCGCTGAAAACGCATTGACGAATGCCGCTGCGCCTCATGCAGAGCCTGCTCAGGCGATAACGCAACCGGCAGCGCAGATCCAAAATACCGATGGTCAGGCCGCGCCTGCGAACCAAGCGAATCCGCAAGCCGTTTCTCAGTCGGCAAATGCAGGGGCGCTATCAGCAAATGCTGCCGAAAACCCTCATGCAGTCCTGCACACATCTGCACCGGAGACAACACTGGATACAGATTTAACGGCAAGAACGAACGCTCCGCTCAATGAAGCGCAAAGCATCAAGATGCCTGCTGCAGGCACAGCAGATAAGGCTGCCCAAATACTGGAGCAGCAAAAAATCGCCGCAACGCCAAAAGAAATGCCGGAGCAAATAACGAGTAAAGCGCTCGCCATGTTTGTAAACCTCGAAGACGCAGACGAACTGGCGGTACACTTAAAAAAGGCCGTTCAGGAGCTTCCGGAGCAGATAAAAGAGCTAAAGGTTTTGATTGAACATACCGATAATACAGTTAAGGAAACGGTAGCAGCAAAGTTTGACCAGATAGAGAAACAGATGTCAATGATGAACGAGGTCAGGCGATTCGATTGCTATCAAATACCCTTGCAATCAGGTCCGCAGCAGCAAACAGCCGCCGAGTTGTACGTATATCGATACCGCAGCGGCAAGAAGACGGTGGATCCGGAGAATATATTGATACTTCTCGGTCTTGATACGCAGTATATGGGCCGTGTGGAAACGCTGATAAAGACAAACGGCAAGAGCCTAAGCGTTGAGTTTAATATTGAGGATATGCGTCTAAGCGATGAAATGAAGGCAGACTCGGCGCGCCTTGAGCAAACGATTAATGAAACGGGTTATCATCTTGCAGGCGTGAGTGTGAAGCCATTAACGGCTCGTACGATGGTGCTGAATGCCGAAAACCGTCTCGAGAAGGAAACGGGCGGCAGCGCGGGAAATGTGGATGTGAGGATATGACACAGGATAAGGACAAAGATCAGCAATTGACCGAGGCCGCGGCGCTAAAATATAATGCACAGGAAGACAGCGCCCCTTTCATCGTGGCATTGGGCAAGGGGTATGTTGCCCAGCGGATGGTAGAAGAAGCCCGCGAAAACAGCGTTCAGGTTGTTCAGGATCAAAAGCTGTCGGGAGTTCTTCAAAAGATGAGTGTGGGAGACGAGATTCCCGAAGAGCTCTATAAGGTGGTCGCGGAGATACTTGTATTTGTAAACAATATGGATGCAAAGTACGGTTCGCGGTTTGGATTGGATAAATTGGGTTGATATAGATATATAGACATATGCAAAGGTGAAGAAAATGTCTGTAAACAGCATTGATACCGCACAAACAGCGATGCTTCGTTTATTGAACAAGAACAGCAGCAAAGCGGAGAGCGTCACAAGCTTGTTTTCAAGCATGCTTTCGGCTCAGATGCTTGAGACCTTGGGCGGCAGCGCCCAGTCAAGCGAGTCAGCAGGTTCGTTTTCCGGGTTGGGCAGCAATATGACCAGTCTGCTTTTGCTGTCATTGCTGAGCGGCAATTCCGGAATAGCCATGTCGAGCCTTGGCAGCGCCTTGGACAGTAAAGGGTCAACCCCATCGACAGCGCTATACCGGGCCGCATCGTCTGCATATGGTGTACAGTCAAATTATACAGGAACGGCGGTGACGCCTGTTGCAGCGTCCAAATCGTGCACACCAGCGATTACAAGCAACGAAAGTAACCGGTCGGCAGCGCTTTACCGCCAGGTGATTGATCAGTTTGCGGTAGAGACAAACCCGCGTTACGCGGTTAACAAGAAAGGCCATGGCGATACATACTGCAACATCTTCTTGTGGGATGTGACCAGTGCGATGGGCGCGGAGATACCGCATTATGTTGATGCCGAGACGGGAGCGCCCAGAACGTATCCCGATACCAAGGGCGCAAGAGAGATGTCGGCAAACAGCATTTACAACTGGCTGCACGAGCAAGGCAGTGACTACGGTTGGTTTGAAGTGACGCCGGAGCAGGCGCAGACGCTTGCCAATCAGGGCAGGCCGGTGGTCACGGCTTTTAAGAAGACAGGACATGGACATGTGCAGGTTGTGTGTCCCTCGAAGGATGGCCAGTATAATCAAGAACGCGGCGTGACGATCGCCCAAGCCGGGCGCATTCTCACGAATTATAAGCCGATCACGTCGATTTACAATAAGAGTTTACCAAAGGTTTCTTACTTTGCTCATGCATAAATCAATTCTTAGTCGGATAACAGGAGGTGCCAGAACATGGCTATAAATCCAGTCACAACGAATCGCGTCACCGGATTGGCGTCCGGTCTTGATATCGATACGCTTGTCAAGAACATGCTGCAGGTGGACCAGTCGCGTCTGGACAAGCAGAATCGAGCGACGACCAAGCTGCAGTGGAAAGCGGATGCGCTGCGAGAGATCAATTCTTTGATGAAGTCGTTCCGTGAAAAGAATTTGAGTGTGCTCAGCCCGAATACGAACATGATGTCTGCATCGGCATACAGTTCGTTTGACGTTACAATGCTGACAGAAACGAATGCGGTGACGGTGAGCGCAGGCTCGTCCGCGGTTGCAGGTAAAGTGACGATCAACAGCATCACGAAGCTTGCGGAAGCGGCCCAGTTAACGAGTTCAAATCTCTTTTCGACAGATATCAGCAAAGACACAGCGCTTAAAGACTTAAGCTTTAATACGCCTCTGACGTTTGATGTCAACCGCGAGATCAAGTTCTCGATTAACGGCAAGGATTTTACCTTCTCAGAGGACACGCTATTAAACGACATGATGAGCCAGATCAACGCATCGGGCGCAGGTGTGAAAATCAGCTACAGCAGTTTATCAAAGGGCTTTACGATGACAGCCAACACCACGGGAAGCGCAAGCGAAATAAAAATTGTCAATACATCGGGCAACGCTTTCTCCGCGACTGACAGTGCGTTTGGCATAGCAGAACAAACCAAGAACGGACAGGACGCGGAGCTAAAAATCAATGGCTATGATGTGGTCAGATCCAGCAACACGTTTACGATCGACGGCATCACATATACGCTCAAAGATGAATCGCCTGAGTCACAGCCGATATCCTTTATGGTGGATAAGAATGTGGACACCACCGTCGATAAAATCTCCGCGTTTGTCGATTCTTATAATGAGCTGATCGGCAAGCTTCAAGATAAAATCGGCGAAGATGTGTATCGGTCTTATACGCCGCTTACAGATGCGCAGAAAGAAGCGATGTCCGATTCTGATATTGAAAAATGGGAGAAACAAGCCATGAGCGGCTTGCTCCGCAACGATTCGGGTATTTCAGTATTGCTGACCAAAGTCAGAAGTGCGCTTTATACAAAGGTTGAGGGAACGGGCATGTCCTTATCTGATATTGGTCTGACCACTGGAGCGTACGCTGACGGCGCAAAGATCACGCTTAACAAGGACAAGCTTCGCAAGGCCTTGGAAAACAATCCTGATGCGGTCACAAGAATGTTTACACAAGTATCCGGTTCTGAGGATGATGCAACCAAGTTCAAAGAGTCAGGTCTGATGGTTCGCATATCAGATTCGCTGTTGGACTATACAAAGAAAGCCACAGATGTATCGCTCTCGACATTGGATGATCAGATTTCGGATTCCAAGGATCGCGTGGAGATACTTGAAGACAAGATGTCTGTAAGGGAAGAAGCGTTATATATAAGATTCAGCAGAATGGAATCGGCGCTGGCCTCGCTAAACAGCCAGTCGAGCTGGCTTTCATCGATGTTCTCCTCGATGAATTCATAACTAAGAAGGAAATATTAAGGAGCAAAGAGAAATGAGCGCTATGAAGAATTCATATCAACAATATAAAAAACATAACGTCATGATGGCGAATCCGATGGAGCTTGTGATCATGCTTTATAACGGTTTGATAAAGAAGCTCCGTCAGGCGGAAATCGCCATTGGCGACAAGGATGCAGAGGCGGCAAATGAACATCTTCAAAATGCGCAGGACATTGTGATGGAGCTTATGATGGGTCTTGATTTAAGCTACGGTATCGCGCAGGATCTGCTCAATATTTACGAGTTTGCTCATCATCAGATCAACAGTATTAACGCATCGAAGCAGGCGGATGGCATTGAGCCGCTTTTGGGAATATTAACCAGCTTGCGCGATGCTTGGGAACAGGTGCATAATGAAAACAAAGGCGGCTTATATGCCGCAGGACAGGAAGGCGAATGAGTACACGGGATCGTGAGAATCTTTTAGGTCTTTTAGAACAAAAAAAAGAATTGCTCACGAAAATGCGCGATATAACTAAGGAATTTGCAGAATTGCTGGAAGCAGATGATGTCGATGCGTTTGTGGATGGCTTGCAGCAACGAGAAGATATCATCAAAAAAATCGATGCATTTACGAAAATAGAAAGGCAAATGAGCGAAATTGAAGATGAACAGGTGAAATTGCTCAAGCAGCAGTCCCGCGACATCATACAAGAGATATTGAAAATCGATGAGCAAAACACTGCATTGGCACAGAATAAGATTGACCAATACAGGGTGCAGATACGCAGCTTGAACCAGCAAAAGAAAGGGATCGGGCAATACCAAAAAGCCAACAAAATGAATGAAGCGTTTTACTTTGATGAACAGAAGTAGGCTTTTCCGGGTGGAGACAATTAATGAAAGTAACGGACATCAACCATATTTCGGCAGATAATAAAGAACGTTATGTGGCGGCGGACAGACGGACTGCCGCTGGCCGTGATACGGCTTTTTTTCGTCAATTAACCACCCTCAATGAAACTCAGTATCAACGTTACCTTGCTGATCTTCAGGAAAAGATCTATAAGCAGGGGGAAAAGATAAAGGAAAAAGCCGATATTAAGGCGCTTCAGGAATATAGGATGCTTATCGGGGAGCTGCTTGGTGAAACGGCCAGCAACGCTTTTGCCTGTATCAAATCGAACGTGTTTGACGCAAGAGGCCGGCACAAGGTTTTTTTAGTAATTCGAAGCGTCAATCAGAAGCTTGAAGAACTGGCAAGGGAGATACTCTCCGATCAGCGGGACAATATACGCCTGCTGCAAATGGTGGACGATATACGGGGGATGTTGGTGGATCTGTTTTTATAGATGCACTTTACAGAAAATAAATGGACAGACTTCACATATATAAGAGGAGGAGAATACGATGAACCTGGAAAACGAACTGTTCGAACAGGAAGAGGATACGCAGCACGGCAGATTTCTAACATTTAATCTCGGCGAAGAGATTTATGGCATCGAGATTGAATACGTTACAGAGATCATCGGTTTGCAGCAGATCACAAAGATACCCGAAGTGGCGGAATACATCAAGGGAATCATCAATCTGCGCGGAAAGATCATCCCTGTTATCGACATGCGGCTTAAATTCAACAAAGAGTCCATCGAATATGACGATCGGACATGTATCGTTGTTGTGGATACACAGGAAATGATTGTCGGACTGATTGTGGACAAGGTGGCTGAGGTTCTCACCATTGAGGATGAGGATATTTCGCCGCCGCCAAGCTATAAATCGGGTATCCGAAACCGATATATTCGGGGCATCGGAAAGATCGGTGATGAAGTGACATTGCTGCTTGACTGCAAAAAGCTTTTTGACGAACAAGAGGTGCAGGAGATCGGGGATGTCGAATAGCATAAACACGATAAAAACCGGCAAATTATGCCGGATTTTTATCTAATTTGGAGATTACAATTAAAGGTTTAATTAGTTATAAAAAAATATTCAACTTAAGCGCATGGGGGGTTATCCCCCCTTTGCGCAATCTTGGAGACTTATGATAGCAATAAATGACAAAGATTTTAATATGCTTGTTGGGTATCTGCAAAAGAACTACGGCATCAATCTGATTAAAAAACGAACGCTGATTGAAAGCAGGCTGAACAACTATCTGGTAAGCAAGGGTTATTCTGATTACACATCCTTTCTGGAATATGTGTTTAGCGATGCCACGGGAACGGAGCTTAATCAGATATTAAACCGTCTGACAACCAATTATTCATATTTCATGCGCGAATGGGAGCACTTTCAGTTTTTTAAGGACCGCTTACTCGGCGAGCTCACGGCAAGCGTGAAAGACCACGATCTGCGTATCTGGAGCGCAGGGTGTTCAACGGGACAGGAGCCATATACGCTCGCTATGCTGATTTCAGATCATTTCGGCAAGGATAAAGCGAACTGGGATTCAAAAATACTTGCGACGGATATTTCCATAAAAGCACTGGATGCCGCCAAGCTCGGCGTTTACGATGACGAATGTTTGAAAAATGTGCCGTCGAATTGGAAGATGACTCATTTTAACAAACAACAGGACGGCAACTGGCAAGTTAGCGATGCACTTAAAAAAGAGGTGTTGTTCAGGCGATTTAACCTCATAGAGGAGCAGTTTCCCTTTAGGAAAAAATTTCATGTGATTTTCTGTCGTAATGTGATGATTTACTTTAACGAGCAGACAAAAAAAACACTGATTCAAAAATTCTACGACTCTATCGAAATTGGGGGGTATCTTTTTATCGGACAATCTGAGACAATCGATAGAGGTGATTACAAGTTCAAGAATGTAATGCCATCCGTATATAAAAAGGTAGGGTGACAGCAATGGCAACAAGAGCAGTGAAGGTATTGGTTGTGGACGATTCCTTGTTCATGAGGGAATATATTGCATCCGCGCTTTCGACTGATCCTGGTATCGAAATCGTCGGCAAAGCGGCCGATCCTTATGAAGCAAGGGACAAGATCATTGAGCTTAAGCCCGATGTGATGACACTAGATATCAATATGCCCAAGATGAACGGCATTGATTTTTTAAAAAAGCTGATGCCTCAATATCCGCTGCCGGTCGTGGTGATCAGCGCAGTCGGCAGCAACGTTTTTGAAGCCTTGGACGTGGGAGCTGTGGATTTTATCACAAAACCCGAGCTAAAGACCGAGCGGGACAAGCAACAGTTTATTTCCGAGATGACGGTGAAAATAAAGATCGCTTCCATTGCCAAGGTGGGGCAGCACAAGCACAGCCCGGCAAGGAACGCAGCTTTGGAGAAACAAGGGCCTGAGGCGAAAAATTGCATTATCGCCATCGGGGCGTCAACCGGAGGCACCGAAGCCACACTCAGCATATTGCGTGAACTGGGCAGCGATCTTCCCGGTATTGTGATCGTTCAGCATATGCCGCCTGTGTTTACGAGACTGTATGCGGAGCGTCTTAACAACATCTGTGCCATGGAGGTCAGGGAGGCCAAAGACAATGATGTTTTGAATCCCGGCACGGTGCTGATTGCGCCGGGCGGCCTGCACATGGGTGTTGTGAAACGCGGCGGAGGCTTTGCAGTGGAATGCAAGGAAGGCGAGAAGATAAGCGGCCACTGCCCGTCTGTGGATTATTTGTTTGATTCAGTTGCCAAATTGAAGGGTATTAATCGTTTAGGCATCATTATGACGGGGATGGGCAGCGATGGGGCCAAAGGCTTGCTGGCCATGCGGCAAAGCGGCGCTTCCACGATCGGGCAGGATCAGAAATCGAGCGTGGTATACGGCATGCCTGCCGTGGCAAACCGGATAGGCGCTGTACAGAAAGAGCTGCCTCTCGATGCGATTGGCCATGAGATTTACGAATGGTCAAAAGTTAGTTGCTCAGGAAGAAATATATCCCGCTAAAGGTATACGCCAAATCAACCGATATATTAATTGTATGAATCGTGTAGAGAATATATATATTGAAAAACTTAGCCGGTTTCAAAGCGTACTTCAGGAGAAAGCTGCCAAGTGCGGCGGTGCATCCCGCGCTTTTGAGGACATATTGAATGAGGTCGAGCAGCGTATGGCGCTGAGCGACGCAGGTGCTCAGGCCACCGGTGTGCCCGAAACGTATGGCGCATCAGATTATACGGCTTTTGCGGCCTACCGAAGCAACTCGAACCTTCAAACATCCGCGTCTACGAGCGAGATTGAGGCGGCGGTCAGCAGCGCCGCGAATGCGACAGGGCTAGACCCCGCGCTGATCAAAGCGATCATACAGGTGGAATCCTCGTTTCGGACGGATGCGGTATCCGGCGCGGGCGCGCAGGGCCTTATGCAGCTGATGCCGGGTACGGCGAGATCGCTTGGTGTAGATAATTCGTTTGATGCCTATCAGAATGTGATGGGCGGCAGTACATACATAAGCCAGCAGCTTAAGCGTTTTGGCGACTTAAGGCTTGCGCTTGCGGCATACAACACGGGGCCGGGACGTATCGGGAGATTGAACATTACCAACCCGGATGATCCAGCCCAATACAATCAGATATCTGAACGTGTACGAGGCTATGTGGACAAGGTGCTTTCATACTATAAGCAGTTTGCGGCTCAGCAAGGGGTGGCTATATGATCGATAAAATTTTCAACAACGTGGGTGTTTTGCAAAAAGGGCTGGATGCGTCGTGGCTTAAAAACCAGGTGATTTCCAACAACATCGCCAACGTGGATACGCCAAACTTCAAGAGCTCATCCGTCTCGTTTGAATCAATGTTTAAGTCGGCACTTAATGGTGAAAGCTTTGCCGCCAGAAAGACGCGCGAAAAGCATATCGATTTTAAGTCGCAAAGTCTGGAAGCCACAGTCACAACCAATGAAGGAACGTCCAATGGACTGGACGGCAACAACGTGGATATCGACTATGAGAATGCGGAATTGGCCAAGAATACGATCTATTACAATACGCTGATTGAGCAGGTGTCCAGCGAATTCAGAAAGCTCAACTCAGCAATTAATAAAGTGGAGTAGTGTATTATGGGATTTTTATCATCGCTTGATATCAGCGCGTCGGCCTTAACAGCCCAGCGCGTACGCATGAATGTAATCAGTGAGAATATCGCCAATGCGGACACCACACGCACAGACAACGGCGGACCGTATCGCAGAAGAGTGGTGTCGATGGGTGAAAAGCCCGCCGGATTTGCTGATGCGCTCAAATCAGCCACAGGCGGCGGCGTCATGGTGACGCGAATTGTAGAGGATTCATCCGATTTCGAATATGATTATGATCCAACGAACCCCGATGCGAATGCGGATGGTTATGTGGCTTATCCTAACGTGGATGAAACCGAGGAAATCATCGATTTGATGGCAGCCACGCGCTCATATGAGGCCAACGTGACGGCGCTTAACGCGACCAAGAACATGGCAGCCAAGGCGCTTGAGATCAGCGGCTAAGAAAGGAACGATAAACTATGCAGATAAACGGAATCAGCGACATCGTATCCAGATTAGATTCAATTGGCAGCGCTAAGAAACCGCAAAGCGAAAGCAGCTTTACAGATATTTTAAGCGAAGCAATTAACAGCGCGCAGGACTCGGAAGGCTCCGTGCAGGATGAAAATGCTGCGTTGCTTACGGGGGAAACGGATGACCTTCATACGCCGGTAATGGAGGCGCAAAAAGCGGAGCTTGCACTAGACCTCGCTATACAGATCAGAAACAAAGTGATCAGTGCCTACAAAGAAGTCATGAACATGCAGGTGTAATTTTCTGCTAACATAAAATCTGTTTCACACAATTCAATAAGGGTATATAAAGTGTAGACTGAAGGGGGAAGCTCAATGGGCGACAGTTGGTGGTCTGCGCTTTTTTATGTTATCATCATGATAGCCGTGCTGCTCGCGGCTTATTTCACAACCAAATACCTTTCCAATAAAACAAGACGCATCATCAAAAGCAAGCATATCGTCATCCTTGACCGTATGGGCATCGCGAAGGATAAATCGCTGCTGCTGACCAAGGTGGGGGATAAATGTATACTGATCGGTGTGACCAATCAAAACATCAATTCTATTGGCGAAGTGAATATCGGCGATTTGTCAGAAATCGAAAATGAGCCGGCAAGCCCGCCCGGGACAAGCCCTTTCTCTAAATTTGCTCAAATTTTGTCCAATGCAAAAAACGCACCGAATGAGCTTGCCAAGGCGCGCATGGGTTCAAGGCAAAAGAAGAGGGAAGAGGCCGCGCCCCGTGATGCCGTTGAGGAAGATTATATTGAACAGATGACCCGTGCGATAGAAAGAAGAAAAAATTCCAAAAACAACAATGAGGAAATGGATGAATAGCTTGCCATTACAGCCGCCGCTGAAAAAACGGCGGCATCGTCGGTTTAAAATGAAAATTGTGCTTGCTGTTATTCTATGTCTCGCGCTTGTTTTTCTGATGGCGGGCTGCTCGGCGATTTCAGATACAAATGAGACAGGAACCGGCACACGGGCAGACGATGACAACTCCGTACTCGGCGGATTGCTCGGAGACCGCAGCGAGACAGTGGATATCGTGCTGCTGCTGACGATACTGTCGCTGCTGCCCTCCATTCTTATCATGCTGACATGCTTTCCGCGGATTATCATCGTGCTTTCGTTGATAAGAAACGGGCTGGGTTTGCAGCAGATGCCGCCCAATCAGGTACTGATCGGCCTTGCGCTTTTTCTTACGTTTTTTGTGATGTCTCCGGTCATTGACGACATCAATGTGAACGCCTATCAACCGTATATCGAAAATAAGATCACGGATGATGAAGCTTTTGAACGCGCGATGGAGCCTGTCCGTGAGTTTATGATGGAGCAAACATATAAAAGCGACCTTAATTATTTTATTTCCGTATCGAGTGCGGACAAGGATGTAGAAAACATAGAGGATGTGTCCAATACGGCGCTGATCCCCGCCTTTATTACGAGTGAGATCAAACGCGGATTCCAGATCGGCTTTTTGCTCTACATCCCGTTTATCGTGCTGGATATGATTGTGGCGAGCGTGCTCATGTCGATGGGCATGATGATGCTGCCGCCTATCGTGATATCACTGCCGTTTAAGGTGCTGCTGTTTGTCCTCGTGGACGGGTGGATGCTGACTGTGCAAACGCTGATATCCAGCTTCGGCTAGCACCGAAAACTTAAGAGCTTTTGAGCTAAGCAAAAGGAGGTCATAAAGGATGGATCAAGCAGAAGTTATCACAGTCATGCAGGATGGCGTGATGACGATCATCACCGTCGCTGCGCCAATTCTAATCGTCGCGATGGTTGTGGGCCTCATTATTTCGATATTTCAGGCGACAACACAGATCAACGAACAAACGCTGGCCTTTGTGCCGAAAATCGTAGCGATACTCGTTGTGCTGCTCGTTTTTGCCGGTATGATGCTGACCAATCTAACAGATTTCACTCACCGTATGTACGGTTACGTGGATACGATGCTGAAATAGAAGGATGAGATGGAACAAGTACTGGGCACAATTGAGGCCAACCTTGACTCCTTCATATTGATGTTTATCAGGGTGAGCACGCTGCTGATGGCCTCACCCATATTCGGCAGAAAAGCGCTGCCCAATATGCTTAAAATCGGCATGTGTCTTATGATCACTTATGTCGTTTTCTCGGCGAATCCGGCAGCATTATCAGTTCAGTATTCAGGCCCTATCGAGTTTGGACTGCTGTGCGTCAAAGAGCTGCTCTTTGGATTGGTGCTTGGATATGTGACCACGCTGTTCTTCTCGGTGGTGCAGACGGCGGGGCAGATCATGGATATGCAGATGGGCTTTGGTATGGTCAACGTGTTTGACGTGAACTCAAACATCAGCGTGCCGGTGAGCGGCAACCTGTTTAACGCTATACTGCTCGTTGTGTTCTTCGGCGTGAACGGCCATTTACAGCTCATCCGGATGCTGCTTGCGACGTTCAGCCGCATCCCGCCCGGACAGGTGGCCTTGAATCCGATTATCGGGCTCACGGCGCTTGAGGTGTTTGCGCTCGCGTTTGTGCTTGCGGCCAGCGTGGCAATGCCTCTCATCGCGTCAGGTCTGCTTGGTGAAGTCGCACTGGGGTTTATCGTGAGAGCCATACCGCAGCTGAACGTGTTTGTTGTAGGCATACCCTTAAAAATCGTGTTGGGGTTAATGATGCTTTTCATAATGATACCGGTGTTTGTTTCCTTCTCGGACGTGCT
Source organism: Bacillota bacterium (assembly GCA_023399095.1). Classification (GTDB taxonomy): domain Bacteria; phylum Bacillota; class Clostridia; order Christensenellales; family SZUA-584; genus SZUA-584. The sequence goes on along the minus strand of JAEWQS010000040.1, from coordinate 43,695 downwards.
GTTTGAGCGTATGTACGCCTCAATCGATAAGATGATTGCGGGGCTTGCGCCATGAGCCCTCAGCCTTCAGGAGAAAAAACAGAAAAAGCCACACCGCGACGAAAGCGAGAAGCAAGGGAAAAAGGGCAGATATTCAAAAGCGTCGAAATCAACACCGCCCTATCGATGCTCGTGATGTTCGGTGTGCTGGCTGTTTTCGGAAGGACGATCGTTGAAAATATAAAAAAACTGCTGCATTACTTTTTCACCATGCAGGTGCCTGACGATTTTGGAGTTGCGGCTGTGGTCAGTATGTTCGGTGATGCGGTCTGGATGTTTATCGGCATTATCGCGCCTATACTGGTGGCCACTTTTGTGGCGGGTGTGGTGTTTAATCTGGTGCAGGTGGGATTCATTTTCTCAACCAAAGCGCTGGCGCCTAAGTTTGACCGGATCAATCCAATCTCGGGATTTAAACGAATTTTCTCCAAAAGAACGCTGATTGATCTTGTCAAGTCGATCATCAAAATCGCGATACTCGCCATTGTTGCATACAACGAGTATGAAGGACACATCGAGGAATTCAAAGGACTGATGGGGCAGGACGTGAGCATGGCCACGGCGAGCTTTGTGGAGATGATATTGACAGTCGCATTCAACCTCGCCATTGCCTTTGCGATATTTGCTCCGTTCGACTACATATATCAGCGGTGGAAGCATAACAAAGACCTCATGATGACAAAGCAGGAGGTCAAGGACGAATACAAGCTCACCGAAGGCAATCCGCAGATAAAGGGAAGAATTGCGCAAAAGCAGCGGCAGATGAGCCGCATGCGCATGGTGCAGGCAGTGAAAGACGCGGATGTGGTGATAACCAACCCCACGCATTACGCGGTTGCGCTGGAATACAAAGAAGGCAAGAGCACAGCGCCGGTGATTGTTGCCAAGGGTAAGGATTTTCTGGCGCAGAAGATAAAGGAAAAAGCAAAAGAAGAAAACATACAAATCGTGGAAAACAAGCCTCTGGCGCAGTCTCTGTACTTCTTTTGCGAGGTGGGAGACGAGGTTCCCGAAGATATGTATAAAGCCGTGGCGGAAGTGCTGGCCTATGTATACCGCATGAAAAAAATGGGAGGAAGAGCTTGAAGATTACGGATATTCTCGTGGCCGTGCTGGTATTGGCCATTATACTGCTGATTATCATTCCGTTGTCTGCAGGACTGATGGACTTCTTATTAATCGTCAATATCACGATGTCGCTGATGATATTGCTGATTACGCTGTACACAAAACGGACACTCGATTTCTCCACATATCCCACAATGCTGCTGATTGTGACGCTGTTCCGGCTTGCGCTCAACATTTCATCGACACGTCTGATACTCGGCAACGGCGGCGACGCTGGCAACGTGATTGAAGCATTCGGTACCTTCGTGGTGGGCGGCAATTTAGTTGTCGGCTTTGTCGTGTTTCTGATCATCGTTATCGTGCAGTTTGTGGTTATCACCAAGGGTGCCGAGCGGGTGTCTGAAGTGGCCGCCCGTTTCACCCTGGATGCGATGCCGGGCAAGCAGATGGCAATTGACGCGGACTTGAGCTCGGGCATTATCAACGAAGATCAGGCAAGAGAACGCCGTTCAGACATTCAGCGCGAAGCAGACTTTTACGGCGCGATGGACGGTGCGTCCAAGTTCGTTAAGGGCGATGCCATCGTGGGTATTATCATCACCATCATCAATGTGGTGGGTGGTATCCTTGTGGGCGTTTTGGGTGTGGGCGGCAAGGTGATGCCGTTTGATCAGGTGATTTCGGTATATACGCTCGCCACTGTGGGCGACGGACTTTGCAGCCAGATTCCCGCACTGCTTGTTTCAACGGCGACGGGTATTATTGTGACTCGTTCCGCCACCAAGAACAGTTTCGGTCAGGACCTGTCCAAGCAGCTGTTCAGTCAGCCCTATGTGTTCTACGTTCTCGGCGGCATGCTGGCTCTGATCAGTTTTATTCCCGGTCTGCCTACGCCGCTTATCCTTGTTATGGCTGTGGCGTTGCCGGTTATCGGCTATTTGAGAAACCGCAAAGAAAAGAAGCAGCAGGAGGCGGAGATACAATCTGAAGCGGAAATCAGCGCGACCGAAAAACGCAAGCCTGAGAACGTCACGTCGCTGCTGCATGTGGATCTTATCGAAATGGAGTTTGGCTATGGGCTGATTTCGCTCGTGGACGCTTCGCAGGGCGGCGATTTGCTCGACCGCGTGGTGATGATCAGGCGGCAATGTGCGCTGGATCTTGGCATCATTGTGCCTATCGTGCGGCTGCGTGACAACATACAGCTGGGCACCAAGGAATACGTGATCAAGATCAAGGGGCTGGATGTGGCGCGCGGTGAGGTGATGCTGGGGCGGTATCTGGCGCTCAAGCCTGAGGAAGTGGATGAACCCATCGACGGCATTGAAACAGTGGAGCCCACCTTTGGCCTGCCCGCGCTCTGGATAACAGAGAAAGACCGCGAAAAGGCGGAGCTGAAAGGCTATACCACAATCGATGTCCCGTCTGTGATTTCCACCCATCTGATGGAAGTTATCAAACGCCATGCGGACGAGCTGCTGGGTCGCCAGCAGGTTCAGACGATTATCGACAATTTGAAAAAGCAGCAGCCCGCACTTGTGGAGGAAGTGGTGCCCAAGGTGTTCTCCATCGGCGAATTGCAAAAGGTGCTGGCAAACCTGCTGCGTGAAAATGTATCGATTCGTGACATTGCTTCCATATTGGAAATATTGGGCGATTATGGTACGATAACAAGGGATACGGATGTGTTAACTGAATATGTTCGTCAGAAGCTCAAACGTGCGATAACGAGAGGCTTCATACCCGACGGCAAGGCGCGTGTGATCACACTGAACCCAGATACAGAAAAGGTGATCTCAAACAGTCTGCGCCAATCGGACAAGGGCGTGGTTACACCGATGGATCCGGCTCAGATTCAAGTGTTTTTGAACAATCTTAAGAAGGGTATCGATCACTTCTTAAGTCTTGGGATTGCGCCCATCATGATTACTTCGCCGCAGATACGAAAGCATATTAAAAATCTGTCGTCGCAAGTTTATCCAGAGCTTGTCGTGCTTTCGTACAACGAGCTGGAATCAAATGTGGAAATTTATTCAGACTGGACGGTGAGTATATAGGTGTTTGTAAAAAGATTTACCGCGCGAGATATGCAGGATGCCTTAAAAAAAATAAAAAAGGAATTCGGGCCCGACGCGGTGATTCTCGACAGCAAAACGGTGCGGGGAAAAGGTATTTCCGGGCTTTTTAAGAAGAATTTCGAGGTGGTTGCCGCATACGAGCCAAGGAGGAGCTTTGAGCTTGCTCCGCCAAAGACGACGGAAACACCTAAAGCTCCGGCTGCCAAAAACCCGGCCCGAGCCGATGAAGCACCGGTTATTCAGACGCGCGATGCCGAATCAAAAATCGCGCCGCTTGAGGCCCAGATTGAGTCCTTAAAGGGTCTGGTGACGGATATCTCCAAAAAAATTGGCACGACAAAAGAAGACGCGACGCCGCTTCCGTCTGAGGTGCAAGGGCTATACCAGCAGATGCTCGACAGAGATGTTAACGAAGATCTCGCCAAAGAAATTGCGCTGCTGACGCATGGGGTTTCGCTTAAACAATCTATCGAATTAAGTGCTGTAGCCAGGCAGCTTGTGATTGACAAGCTTGGCGAACCCATGCCGATCAAATTGAAGAAATATGCCCAGACGGTGCTGCTCTTTGCAGGGCCCACAGGGGCAGGCAAAACGACGACGCTTGTGAAGCTCGCAGGGCGCCTCGCACTGGATCAGAATTTGAACATCGGCTTAGTGAATATGGACACATACCGCGTAGGCGCCATGGAGCACATGCGTATATATGCCGAAATCATGGACATTCCGGTGAAAACCGCATACAACGCAAAAGATCTTAAGGAAGCGGTGGACGGGATGGCGGACAGGGACGTGATACTCATCGACACGGCAGGCAGAAGTGCCACAGATGCGGCTTACCGCAAGGAACTCGAAGAGTATATCACAGCAGCCCACGTGGATGAGGTATATCTTGTGATCAGCGTAGTAACAGGCAGCAAGGTCTGCAAGAACATTCTCCAAAACTATGCGTTTATACCAAACTATAAGCTGATTATCACAAAGCTTGATGAGGTGGGGGTATGGGGAAATATCTTAAACATAACGGACTATGCAAAGAAATCGCTGTCGTACATCACCATGGGACAAGATGTCCCTGATGATATCAGTCAGGTGAACCCAGCGATGCTGGCGGAAAATATCGTCGGAAGGCGAGAGGTCGCACTATGATAGATCAGGCCGAAAAGCTGCGGATGCTGATGAACATGAAGAAAAAGCAAATGAAAATTGTGACGGTGACAAGCGGCAAGGGTGGCGTCGGCAAATCCAGCCTCGCGCTGAATCTGGGTATTGCTTTAAATAGGCGCGGCCACCGTGCGCTGATTATTGATACCGATTTTGGTTTTTCAAATATTGATGTGATGCTAGGCGTGCGGGCAAAGTACGACCTGATGGATGTGATTCAAAGCCGTAAAAAAATCAGTGAAATCATTGAAGTCGGGCTTGAGGGTGTGCAGTTCATATCAGGCGGATCGGGTATATATGAGCTCACTAAGCTGGAATCACCGCAGCTCATGCGTATTATGGAAAACGTGATGTCGCTTGAAAGCGTGTCCGACACCATCATCTTTGATACGGGAGCGGGTGTCAATGATAATACGCTTCGCCTGATACATGCGAGCCACGATACGATTCTAGTGACCACGCCGGAGCCGACTGCCGTGGTGGACGCGTACGCTCTGCTCAAAATTGTTAACAGCCAAGGCTATCAGCCCAATGTGAGCCTTGTACTCAACAGAGTGGAGAATGTGAGGGAAGCCACCTCGGTTATGGATGGTTTGATCCGCATTGTCGAAAAGAATACCGAAATACAGATGAAAAAGCTGGGTATGATATCGCAAGATGCCTATATGCTGAGCGCCGTTAAGGAGCAAGTGCCGATACTTATCAGTCATCCTTACTGCACAGCATCAGCCGATATCAACAAGTTGGTCAATAGTTTTCTTAATATTTCGGTTCCGCAGCACAAAAAAACGGGACTGGCCGGGTTTTTCGATCGTTTTGTGTTGAAAAGCGGAATGGTTAAGGAGTAATTATCGTGCAGTTTGATGAAATTGTGACAGTCGGAGAAAATATGGAGATGCAGCTCGGTGAGATGTCTATGAAAACGAAGCTGCAGGATGTTTTGGGGAGCGGACGGTTTACGGTGTTCCATCCAACCATTAAGAGCGTGCCATTGCCTTTGACAAAGGACGATACGGTCAAAATGTGCTTTTATCGTCCGAATGGTGTGTTCTCATTTGAGGCCAGGATCGTTGACTGGTATATCAAAGAGCAAATCAAGCTGTGTGAGCTGGAAGCGCAAACTAAGGTTGAAAAGTATCAGCGCCGGAAAAGCTACCGGCTGCCCATTGTGCTAAGCGTCACGCTTAAACGTTTGGATGGTAACGAAGAGGAGCAGGCTAAGGTATATAAAGCAAAAACTGTGGATATATCTGAGCACGGCATGCTCTTAAGCTGCTTCCATAGCTTTCCGGATGGCGCATCGATCAGCGCGGAAATCAAAATGCCGGAAATGGAAGATCGGGTTTTTAAAACAGAAGTTTTAAGGTGCGAAACTCCGTTTGTGGATACGGATCCTCACAACATCGTTCTTATGTTTCTGAACTGCTCGGAGCAGGATCGGGCTTATTTGGCCAGGTTTATCATGCGTCAGCAAATCATTGCCAGGAAAAGAAGAGGGCCGGGGAAGTGAAAAAATGAACGTAGGCGAGGATGTACGTCACATTTGGGCTAGATATGCCAAAGAAAAAACCGTTGAACTGAAAAATGAGTTGGTTCTGCACTATCTGCCGCAGGTCAAGAGCATAGTGCTTCGTCTTATGCCCACATATAAAGCGTACAGCAACTACGATGACATGTTAAGCTGCGGTATCTTAGGGCTCATGGATGCCATTGAAAAATATGACCTGAACAGGGATGTGAAGTTCGAGTATTATGCGGCGATGCGTATTAAGGGCGAGATTATTGACAGCATACGCAAGCAGGATTGGGCGCCGTCCAGTTTGAGACGCAAAATAAAAGCCATCAGCAATGCCTATTATGAACTGGAAAACAGTTTATGCCGTGAACCTTCAGATAAAGAAGTGGCGGATCATCTGGAAATGGGTGAAGAAGAGATGCAGGATGCTCTTGGTAAATCGCAGATGTTCAACATCATTCATTTTGAAGAAATGGTTCAAAATGATGTCTGGGAGCAGGGCATACAAACGGGGATCGAGTCTTTAGAGGAAAAGATCGAGAACAAAGAGATGGTCGAGATTCTTGGCAACCTAATCGACAGTCTCCCTGAAAAAGAAAGAATCGTGATAACGCTCTATTACTATGAAGAGATGACGCTTAAAGAAGTGGCGAGTGTGCTCGGCGTATCAGAATCAAGGGTTTCGCAGATACACTCTAAAGCGGTGATGAAAATAAGAACAAAAATGCAGTTTGTTGGTATGTATGAGCCTGCAAGAGCACGCGGCTGACGAATCGTTTTTGATGGAGAAAAGTATATGATTTTAGATTACTATGTATTTGCGGCGTATGTGTTTTTACTGGTGTGTGCCGCTATCTGGCTGCTTGGCAGATTGCTTAAGAAAAGTAAAAAGGGCGACGGCGAGCAGCACACAAGCTATGAGAAGGAACAGAAGCTGTTTACTCTCTATCAGAACGTGGAGGATATGCTGAGCAGCTTTGAGGAATATGTGGAAGAAGCAAAGGGGGAAGCGAATCAAAGCTTGGCAAAAATGCAGGACATGCTGCAGGAAACAAGAAGCCTCGCTGCCCAGCTAAAGGCTGCGCAAAGCAGCATACCAATCAGCGTCAAAAATCCGGTGGCCTCTGAGACTCCACAAAAGGCTGACATAAAGGAAGAGACTTCGTCTCAATCAGAGCTTGCACAAAGCATTCATGCTTTGAAAGCAACGCCTGCTGCGCCACAGTCTGTGCCGCTCCGCCAGGCGGCAGTGAGAAAGAGTTCAACAACAAGCAATAAAGTGTCAGAGCTTTATGCACGCGGCATGGCGCAGAATGAAATTGCGAGGCGGCTTGGCATCTCTGTGAGGGAAGTCACGCTCGCGTTAAAAATACGAAATACAGAAGAAGTACAATAAAGGACTAAAGTGGTCTGCCTATTATGCCGATACAATAGTATGAAGAATACTATGAGGTGGCCTTATGATTCGCAGCTTCTATATTGCCGGAACGGCAATGGCAACCCAGGCTGACAAGCTGGATGTCCTGACAAACAATCTGACCAATGTGGACACAACGGGTTACAAGAAAGAAAAGCTGATTTCGCGTTCGTTTTCGGATGTGCTGGTCCAGCGTCTTAATGACCCGTACGTGATGAGCATTTCCAACAAGCTTGGATACCAAAACGACGGCGTTCATATTGATGAGGTCGTGACGGACTTCAGTCAGAGCGGTTTTGATCAAACAGCACGGCTTTCTGATTTGGCACTGGAAGGCACGGGCTTTTTTGTCATTGATACACCAGAAGGTAATATGTACACGCGTGACGGCAATTTCTTTGTCAATGCGGATGGTGATCTTGTGACAAGCGACGGATATTATCTGGCCGGCGAGAATGGACACATCCGCGTGGGAGACGGCGAGTTTGCGATCGATTCACAAGGCTATGTGATCGTGGATGGACAAACGGTCAATAGAGTTTCCCTTGCCACCTTTGATGACCTTACAGGTCTTCGCAAAAACGCCGATAATCTGTATACGACGAATCAGCCGGCAAGAACGCCTGCCGATATACAGGTGAAGCAGGGTTTCCTTGAAACGTCCAACGTGGATACGGCGGAAGAACTGGTCAAAATGATGGAGGTGACACGCGCATTCAGCTTCAACCAGCGTGTGCTTACTATGATGGATCAATCTCTTGAAAAAACGGTCAACGAAGTAGGAAGGGTTTAAACGATGCAGACGTTATACACGGCCAAGCTTGGCCTTCAGGCGCAGCAGCAGCGCGTCAATACAATCGGAAATAATCTTGCCAACAGTCAAACGACCGCTTATAAGCAGCAGCGTACCGATTTTAAGGATGCGCTGTATACAGCAATGATCAATCCTGCAGACCCTCAAAGTGATGCCAACCTGCAACAGGGCTGTGGTGTGCTGATATCTTCGACATCACGCAATTTTACCCAAGGTACACCGCAAATGACAGGCTATGTGCTTGATTTCTATCTGGATGGCGATGGGTTTTTCACAGTATCCGACAACGCCGGGAATCCGCAGTATACGCGCAGCGGCAACTTCTTGGTATCAAACGAAGCAGACGGCACGTATCTTGTGACTGCATCGGGCAATTATGTGCTGGATACGGAGCTCAACCGCATCAAGCTGCCGGAGAATATATCAGACTTGACGGTTAACACAGACGGTGTTCTGTCTGCCAACAATCAGGAAATCGCCGCGCTGAATATAGTGGATTTTCCAAATAAGGACGGCTTGCAGCTTGTGGGCGAAGGATGTTATATTGAAACTGCTTCAACAGGAGCAGCTGTCCAATCGGACGCCACTGTTCGTCAGGGCGTTCTTGAAGCTTCTAATGTGGATGTCACCAATGAAATGACGCTTCTTATACGTGCTCAGCGGGCATTTTCGCTTGCTTCGCGGGCGGTTGTTGCATGGAACGATATGACAGAAAAAGCTTACAATTTACGATAAAAAAGGGAGAGCATCATGGGGGGTAAAATTGTTCAATGCAAAAAATGTTCACGCATATTTCAGTTCTTAGGTACGTCACCGTACTGTCCGAATTGTGTAGAAGAACTTGAACGGAACTTTGAACGGGTTAAAGACTATATATATGATCATCAACATGCCAACGTGGTTGAAATATCGAAGGAGACGGGTGTGCCCGAGAAGGATGTATTCTACTTTTTGAAGGAAGGCCGTTTGTCGGTTTCTGAAGACATCGGGGTGCTGCATTGTGAAGACTGCGGATGTTCGATAACGACAGGGCGGTATTGCGAATCGTGTAAAAAGAAACTGGAAAGAGAGTTTGGCGCGTTGATCAACGAAGCAGCTCAGAGGGTGAAGCAGCCATCAGGCCAGAAGTCGAAGCAGTCGGTCGGCCTTGGCAAAATGCATATTAATCTTCGTGACAGGTAAATTCTATTTGAGGTGAGATATATGAGAGTAAATTCAGTAAATCCGAGTGATTTGTTCAGACAGTATGTCGTTCGGCCAAAAATGACATCTGAGCAAGCCGCGCCAATGTCAGACAAGACGGAGTTAACCGATGGTGCCAAAACGTTTTCATCAGCGCTAAAAGCGGCTCAGGAGCTGATGGGTACAAGAACGCCCACAGAAATAGCACATATGAACAACGTGGCCGAGCAGATAAGAAACAACACATACTCAGTGCCAGGTTATAAAGTTGCGGAAAAAATACTGGGAAAGTAAGACCGATAGGGGGCTTTGGGTAAAGTGATCAGAGTGTTAAATGCGCTTAAAGCGGTTCTTCAGCTGGAGACGGTGGAATATAAGCAGATGCTTGCACTGGCTGCCGACAAGAAAGAGGCATTGTTCAATAATAATGTCGCTGATCTTGATGTTGTGGTGGCTCATGAAATAACCGTTCTGAAAAGAATCAAACAGCTTGAAACCGAGCGCGAAGCATTGATTGAAAAGGCTGCGGTATTAAGCCATAGACCCAAAAGCACCATGCGGTTAACAGATATAATTGAACTTGTCAGCAGCGACATGCGTGAAGAGTTTAAACGTATTCGGGACGAGCTTAATGATGTCATTATGCAGCTTAAATTGAGCAATCAAGCCAATAAGGGGCTCATTGAGACACAGCTGCAATATGCAAGTTTCTGTGTGAATTTGCTGGCAGGGCATGTAAGTGCGCTCGGCACATATTCCAATGCCGGCGGAATGAATGAGAAACAGCAAAAAGCGACTTTTCTGATTGACCAATCAGTATGAGGAAGAAATAGATGGCAAGTTTATTTTATGGCTTGGAAATTGCAAAATCGGGATTGAATGTGAGCCAGCAGGGAATTAGCCTGACAGGCCACAATATTGCCAATGCCAATACGGTGGGATACACGCGCCAGCGGATTATACAAAACAGCATTGATCCCAGCAGCGGGTTGTCACGCATATCGAATGTCAGCAAGTCGACAATTGGCGGCGGCGTGGCGATAACCATGATCGATCAGGTTCGCAGTGAATACCTTGACAGGAAATTCCGCAATGAAAATGCGACGCTGGGCAACTATAACAAGCGCGCTGAGGAGCTTGATTATATTGAGACGGTGATGGATGAGCTTTCGAGCACCGGTATTTCCAAATCAATGGCGGATTTTTTCAAAAGCATGAGCGAGCTTTCGGGAGATTCAGTAAACGATGAAATCCGCACAAATGTACAGCAAAACGCCTTCAAAATGCTGGAATCTTTCCATCATTATTATACTGAGCTGACCGATTTGCAGGACACGTATAACAAAAACATGAATGCCACGGTTATCCAAATCAACGAGCTAACCACAGCTATTGCGACTTATAATGAGCAGATTTTCGGCTATGAGCTTTCTGGGGAACAGGCGAATGATTTACGGGATAAGCGCAATCTTTTGCTAGACGAACTGTCAGGTTTGATTGATATTACATACGAAGTAGACCCGCAGGGCAGGCTCGCTGTAGAATGCAACGGCACAGAGCTAATCAACCACGCGACAACGACACTGCTGGAGACATCTGTGGATGTGACAACTGGCTTTTATAACATCACTTACGATGACGCAGGGACAACAACCGATTTTAACTATACCGACGGCAAACTGATGGGCTATAAAAACCTGCGCGACGGCAATTCGTCCGACAACATCGGTATACCATACATTTTAGATAGACTGAATACGCTGGCTCGCAGCATGGCGCAGGAGTTTAACGCCATTCACAGCACAGGCTACACCAAACCGGATGGGGCCACGCCCTCACAGACAGGTGTTAATTTCTTCAATATACCGGCAGGAGGCTACGGCGACATTACCGCCGGAAATCTGGCCCTTTCGGCCCAGGTTATGGCCAGTGTCAGAAACATTGCCGCATCCGGTGTGACAGTCACAGATACCGTGGCAGGCAACAACGAAATAGCACTTGAATTGGCCGACCTCTCTTCGCGCACTGATCTCGCTAATGTTGGAAATTTCGAAGAATACTTAAACAGTGTGGTTGTTGAGCTGGGTATTGAGAGCGCTAAGGCACAGACGCTTAGCAACAGCCAGATTGCTATTGTCGATAATCTGTCTACACGAAAGGAATCGGTATCCGGCGTGTCTTTAGATGAAGAAATGGTTCAGATGATGACATATCAGCATGCGTACGCAGCTGCGTCGCGTGTGCTCACGGCGCTGGATGAAGCGCTCGATGTTTTAATTAATAGAACGGGAACTGTGGGACGATAGTTTAGGAAAAAGGAGATGTGAACAATGCGTGTAACCAATAATATGCTGCTCAGCAATTACCTTAAGAATATCAGCAGCAATCTTGGGTCTGTGGGTAAAATGCAGCAACAGATGGCGTCAGGCAAAAGGATCACGAAAATATCGGACGATCCGATTGGCGCGATATCGAGCATGCAAGTTCGCGTTAAGCTGTATAAATCCGAACAATACCAAAAGAACGTGGATAAGGCCTTGACTTGGTTGGATGAGACGGAGTCATCCGTGCTTGAGCTCAATGAGGTGATTAAAAGGGCGTATGAGACAGCGGTCGGTCTGTCCACAGATACGATGGACGCTGAGGAAAGATCGGCGGCAGCCCAGCTAGTCAAACAGCTTCGGGATCATGTGGTGACAATCGGTAATGCAAAATCGAATGATAAATACATTTTCGGCGGGTACAATGTCAGCAACGCACCGTTCGAGGTAATTGCACCGGGGCAAATTCAGTATAACGGAATTGATATAAAAACAGGTGCTGCCGTCGATCTGGGTGCTCTGGCACAGGACAGTATCAATTATGCGGTTGGGTTTAACATCACTATGGATGTATCTACCACGGGTGTTGAACTTATGGGTACTGGCAATAATAACTTGTATAACGTCCTTGATGACTTATATAATGCGCTTGAAAGCAATGCGTCTGGCGATGAGCTCACCGGTTTTATCGGAAAGCTGCAAAACAATCAAAATGACGTGCTTTCCATTGCGGCTGAAATTGGCGGTAAGGTAAACCGCTTAGAGCTGATACAAAGCCGTTTTGAAGATGATATTTTGACTTATACGGATCGAAAATCTAAAATTGAGGATGTTGACCAGGCGGAAGCCATTATGAATTACAAGATGGCGCAAGCTGTTTATGAATCGTCGCTGCAGATTGGCAGCAATATTATACAGCCGTCGCTGGTGAATTTTCTGAAATAGCCGTGAAATGAAGGAGGACTAAGCAGTGCTCATTGATACAGACCGTTTTGGCACTTTTGACACAAAAGACAGCAAGCTCATCGAATTCCCGCAGGGACTGCCGGGGTTTGAAGAGTTACATTACTTTATCATACTGGAAGTGGGGCAGACAAAGCCGATATACTGGCTCCAATCTACAGAGAATAAGTTTATTGCGCTGCCGGTGATACTCACATTTGAGATACTGGATGACTATTACATTGACATAAGAGACAATGAGCTCGAAGAGCTCAACGTTGAAAGCCAGAATGACTTGCTCGTTATGAACGTGGTGGTGATACCAGAGAAGATTGAGAAGATGACGGTGAATCTGGCTGCACCCATCGTGATCAATGCGGTGCGCGGCATAGGCAAGCAGATCATTATCGATGCCAAAACCATGCCTGTTCGTTTGCCGATCTATGAAGCCATTATGAAGAGAACAGACAAAGGAGGGCAAGAGGATGCTGGTGCTGTCGAGAAAAACGGGTGAGGGGATCACGCTTGACCAGGATGTTGAGATCAAAATTCTGGCCATAGAGGGTGACCGCGTCCGCATCGGCATAAACGCCCCCAAGGAAATGCGCATTTACCGCAATGAGCTGCTCGAAGAAACGATTAACCTCAATCGTGTCGCATCCAAAACTCCGGCCATTTCATTTGGAAAATAAATAGAACTAAACGTGAGAGCCTCTGTAACAGGGGCTTTTTTTGTGGCATCAAAAACCGTAGGGGCCGGTTTCCATGCCGGCCCGAATGAGGAATATTGCCGCGATGCAACGGGCGGGCGCGGAGACCCGCCCCTACAGGTAAGAAATAATCTCAGCGAACCGTAGGGAAGGGCTTCCACGCCCTCCCGTCAATAATATATTGCGATGGTCAATAAAAAGTCATATAGTGGAATCATGCAAAAAGAGATGCCATGTCGAAAAAGTCTGCGGATTCCGGATTATGACTATGCGCAAAACGGCGCTTATTTTGTGACCATCTGTACATTCGGAAGGATGCCGGTTTTATCACATGTATTAAATGACACTGTTAACCCGCAAATCATTCTGACTGAAATTGGTCATGAGATAAACAAGTCGATACAGCATATAGACGAAAACTGCGAGAATGTAAATGTCACAAAATACGTCATTATGCCCAACCATGTTCACATGATTGTATTACTGCAATGACTAAATGTACGTGGTGATAGCACAAATATTCCACTGCAAACCGTCATAGGGCAGTTTAAATCATTTACGACCAAACGATATAACGATATACATGAGACACAATACGATAAATTGTGGCAGCGATCATTTTATGATCGTATTATTCGTGATGAACGCGAGTACCTTGACGTATGGCGATACATTGATACAAATCCGGTCAAGTGGCATTTGGATGAGTATCATTGTAACGAATATACGCACGAACCGTAGGGGAGGGCTTCCACGCCCTCCCGCGTTGGAACATTGCCATCATGCGACGGGCGGGCGCGGAGACCCGCCCCTACAGGAATATCGGAACAAATGCGTCACGAACCGTAGGGGAGGGCTTCCATACCCTCCGGCGTCAATCATGCCGTGACGTGACGGGCGCGCATACCCCATTCGGGGCACAGACGGAGACCGCCCCTATAGGATGCCGGAACAAATACGTCACAAACCGTAGGGGAGGGCCTCCATACCCTCCCGCGTCAATCATGCCGCGATGCAACAGGCGGAGACCCGCCCCAACGGAATGCCCGAACAAATGCGTCACGAACCGTAGGGGCCGGTTTCCATGCCGGCCCGCATTAAATGCCAAAAGAACAGCCGCCGGATAAATCCGACGGCTGAATTTTGGCGCCTGGTTTGAACCAAAAGGTTCAATAGACTATTTTTACTTAAGCAGCGACAGGACGTTCTGCGGAGCAGAGTTCGCCTGAGCCAACATCGCCGTAGCGGCCTGGACCAGAATGTTCTGTGTCGTGAAGTTGGTCATTTCTGCAGCCATGTCGATGTCGCGGATGCGGCTTTCGGCGGCCTGCAGATTCTCGGCCGATGTGTTGAGGTTGTTGATCTTGTGCTCGAGTCTGTTCTGAATCGCACCGAGGTTCGCGCGCTGTGTAGACACAGCGTTGATCGCGTTCTGTGTGCTTGTGATAGCTAAAGTTGCACCAGCTTTGGTGCTGATATCAGCCGCTGCCATGCCAGCGTCCAGATCTGCAGCCTTCATGCTTTTGATTGAGATATCAAGCGTTTCTCCGGCGTTGGCACCAGTCTGAATTTCAGCGGCATCTTGAGTTGCAGTAAAATTAAGTTCATCAGCAGTTGTAAAAGCACCATGTTCAGACGAGAAAGAAAGAGTGACCATTCCAGCATTGCCGAAATCAAGCACTAAAGAACCAGCACCTGCAGCGCCATCCCCAGTCATTGCTGCGGCAGTTGTTCCGTCTAGTTGTGCACCTGTTATGACACCGCCAGCAACAGTTAAAACAATTGAATGTGCAACGCCCACATCGGATGAAGTGAAGCCCTCAAAATTGATATTAGAAATACCGTTGTCATACAATTGCACGTCGCTTCCAGCCCCGGCAGCGATGGAATATTCCGTACCGAAGTCACCATTGAGCAACTTCTTGTTGTTGAAGGTTGTCTTGTTGGCAATGTCGTCGATTTCGCTGCGAAGCGCTGTGAATTCTGCCTGCAGGGCGTCACGGTCGACGTCGTCTTCGTTTGTGTCAGAAGCCGACTGCACAGCCAACTCGTTCATACGTTGCAGTATGGAATGCGTCTCTGTGAGCGCGCCTTCAGCAGTCTGGACGAGCGAGATGGCGTCATTACTGTTCTTGGAAGCCATGTTGAGGCCGCGGATCTGGGCTCTCATCTTCTCGGAAATCGCAAGACCGGCAGCGTCGTCACCGGCGCGGTTGATCTTTAAGCCCGAGGACAGTCTTTCTGTTGCTTTGGCCACGCTGCCGTTGTTGACAGCATACTGACGATGAGTGTTCATCGCCATAAGATTGTTGTTAATTCTCATTTTTATTTCCTCCATGAAATTTTTTTATTGAGCGTCCATGCTCTTATTTGCAGCGTCAGCCCCGGTTCTAAGGCGCCTTTATAGTTCCGGCGTTGATTGCTACATCAGTTATATCGTCACTTTTGGTCAAGACTTTACAAAAAAATGATTCATCAGCATAAAAAAGTTTATTAATATGTCGGACTCACATATATTTATATATTTTATAACGGTTTAGGAATGAATATGGCAAATGGATTGACGAAAATACCTTCAAAGATAGCTGAAGCTTTCAAGAAACTGGAAAAAGGGCAGAAGGTACGGCTATTCGTACTTATTGCTATCATTATAATTATACTCGCCGTTGTGTCGGTGTTTTTGAATCAAAAAAACTATACGGTGCTTTATTCCGGCATGGATTCCGCCGATGCGGGAAACGTCATGACGGTTTTGTCCGATATGGGCGTGGATGCCAAGGCGCAGGGTGACAATACGATACTCGTCGAAGAAAGCGTGGCCGACAGCGTACGCATGGAGCTGGCGGCGCAAGGGTATCCCAGCAGCGGTTACAATTATGATATTTTCCAGAATGCGTCGGGCTTGGGCGTGACGGATATGGAAAAGAAGGTCTACTATCAGTTCCAAATACAAGAGAATTTAAGGCAGACCATTTTAAAGATGGACAAGGTGGACGACGCCATTGTCAATATCGATCTTGCTGAAGAAAGCTCGTATGTGCTCGCCGACGATGAGACAAAACCCACAGCGTCGGTGATGCTCACACTCAAAAACGGTCAGAAGCTGTCCGACAGCGAGGCGGAAGCGATTGCAGAGATTGTCTCCAACAGCATTTCGGGTCTTGCGCCGGAAGATGTGCGCATTGTTGACTCACAGATGAACGTATACAGCACCAACGGGGACGATGTGGTCGGCAATGTCGATTCTCAGCTCGGCTTGCAAGATTCTGTTCAACAGAAGATGCAAAAGCAGATCATCAGTCTCCTGACGCCTGTTTTCGGAGAGGATAACGTCAAGGCCGAGGTGAATGTCAAGCTCAATTTCGATTCCAAAGTGACCGAATCAGTGGAATTTGAACCGCCGGCGGACGGTACAGAAGGCCTCGTGGTCAGCATGTCGGAGCTTATTGAGGAGATCGCGAGCGACACGAGCGGCTCGGTGGCCGGTATCGATGCAAACGGTACGGCTTCGCAGTATTTGGACACGCTTGAAGACAACAAGGACAATTCCGCCTATTACCAGGCGTCACGCGAAGCGAACTATGAGCTCAATCAGACCAAGACTCAGATCGATCAAGCCAAGGGGCAGATTGCGGATCTGTCTGTCTCTGTGATACTGAACAGCGATGAGGTGGACGATTACTCGGATGAGGTCAAGCAGCTGGTGGCCACAGCAATCGGCGTAACTGAAGACCGCATCACTGTGATACCGCTTCCGTTCCTGGAGATGGACAACTCAGAGGTTCAGGATGCTTTCGACGCGCAGTCTCAGCTGCTTTCCAGCATACAAAGCGCCGAGACAACACGCCTTTTGATCATTCTTGCCACAGTGCTGGTGGTGCTGATATTCATCTTCATGATTTTCCGGCTGTTTAGGAAAAAGGAAGAACCGGTGGCAGCCGAAGGGGGATTTGAGTACCTTGCGGACGAGGAAATCATTTTGGGTGAAGATAATGAACCGCTTCCTTCTTTACATGATATCAGGCTCGAAGACTTTGAGGAAACGGATAACAAGCTGCAGATACTTGAAGACTATATCGGCAAAAATCCGGAATCCGTTGCGAATCTCTTACGCAACTGGTTAAACGAGGACTAGGAGAAAGCTCATATGGTACGGGAAAAACTTTCGACAAAAGAAAAGGCTGCTGTGCTGATGATCACAATGAAAAAGGAACATGCAGCCAAAGTCTTTAAGTTCCTTACCGAGGAAGAAGTTGAACAGCTCACGCTAGGTATCACAAGCATGAGACGTGTTGATCCCGAGATCAAGGAATCGGTGATAGACGAATTCATGCAGATGTGTATCGCCCGTAAATACATATCCGAAGGCGGTATCGATTATGCGAGAGAAATATTAAACAGCGCTTTTGGAGAAGATCGTACAAACGACCTTATAGGCAAACTTTCAGCTTCACTAAGGGTGAAGCCTTTTGACTTTATACGCAAAGCCGACTCAACGCAGGTTTTTAACTTCATACAAAACGAGCATCCGCAGACGGTCGCGCTTATATTGTCGTATGTGGATCCAAAGCATGCCGCGCAGATTCTTTCCGCGCTGCCGCTGGAAAAACAGACCAGCGTCATTGCTCGTATCGCCAACATGGGTATCACGTCTCCGGAATATATTAAGGAAACCGAGAGGGTGCTGGAGAAGAAGCTCTCTACGCTTAGCCTTGGCGATCATACCATCACAGGCGGTATTGATAGTCTCGTGACCATTTTGAACAGCGTCGACCGCGGTACAGAGCGGCATTTGCTGGAGGCACTGGAGGAGACAGACGCCGAACTCGTGGAAGAGATCAGAAAACGCATGTTTGTTTTCGAGGATGTCGTCAAGCTCGGCAATCAATCGATTCAGCGTGTTCTCAAAGAGATCGACAACCGCGACCTTGCTATTGCGCTTAAGGGTGCCACCAACGAGGTATCTAAGGTGATATTCGATAACATCTCCAAACGTTTGCAGGAGATGATCAAGGAAGATATGGAATACATGGGTCCTGTCAGGGTCAGAGACGTGGAGGAAGCGCAGCAGAAGATCGTCAATGTGATAAGAAGGCTGGATGATTCGGGCGAAATCATCATAGCACGCAGCATGGGGGATGAGCTCATTGTATAAGATTGATAAAACAATGATTGATAATATGAATCTTAACCGGTCGTGCATCGTGATTACGCCCAAAGAGACGGTTCAGATGGATAACAGCATCGGTGAAAAGGTGATGAGTGCGGAGGAAGAAGAGCAAATATCGCCTGCTTTGAGGGAAAAAATGTGCGAGTTTATTCAGAAAGCCAATGAAAAAGCTCAGCAAATTTTACGTGATGCGCAAACTGAAGCGGAGCAGATTCGGGAAACTGCGCGGTGCGAAGGCTATGAAGCGGGTATCGCTGAAGGCAGACAAAAAGCAGATGCCGAGCTCAGGGCAAAGAACAAAGAAGTCAAAGACGTATTGTCTCGGATCGAAGATTACAGACAAGATCTCTATATTATGCTGGAGTCAGACGTTTTGTCGCTTGCTATGGATGTGGCAGAGAAAATCACAGATGTTGTCATAAGCAGAGACGATAACGTGTTTAAAGATATTGTGAAGAAAGCGGTGGAAGGCATCAAACATGCGGATGACCTCTCACTTTATGTTAGCCGCGCCGATTTTGACAAGTATTTCAAGGGTGATGATAAGTGGCTCCGTGGGCAGACAGGCAGCAAACAATTTGAGGTGATCTGTGGCGGCAATCTAAAGCAGGGAAGCTGTATTGTCGAGGCCGACAATGAAATTGTGGATGCGGGCATTCCGATGCAGCTGGGCAAAATCAGGCAGCTGTTAAAAGAACAGGTTGAGTGATATGTTTGCCAAGACACAGATCTGCAAGAATGCACTTAAAGACAGTGATTTTTTTGAATATGGCGGCAGGGTCAGCCAGATTTATGGCCTTACCGTGGAGGCGGTGGGTCTCACCGCCAAGCTTGGCGATATGTGCCGCATTTATACGGACGATAAGACAAAGTATATTCTCTCCGAGGTTGTCGGGTTTAAGGAAAAAAAGGTACTACTGATGCCGTTCGGCGATCTCTCGGGTGTCGGCCCCAGCAGCTATGTGGTGTCTGATAACAGGGCGCTTAAAGTGCCGGTAGGTCAGGAGTTCTGCGGACGCGTGCTGGACGGTCTGGGGAACCCGATGGATGGTCTGGGGCCTGTGAAGGCATCCGGCCACTATCCGATCATGAACAATCCGCCCAGCCCGCTTGACCGAAACAGAATCACCGAGAAGCTGCCGCTGGGAGTCAAAGCCATCGATGCGATGCTGACGCTCGGCAAGGGGCAAAGAATCGGCATCTTTGCGGGCAGCGGCGTGGGCAAAAGCACATTGCTCGGTATGATCGCCCGAAACACAACGGCGGATATCAACGTGATCGTGTTGATTGGCGAAAGAGGCCGCGAGGTCAAGGATTTTATCGAAAAGGATCTGCAGGAAGAGGGATTAAAGCGCTCCATACTCATTGTGGCCACATCGGATCAACCCGCACTGGTGCGTCTCAAATCTGCCATGGTGGGTACGGCGATTGCGGAGTATTTTCGCGATCAGGGTTATAATGTGATGCTCATGATGGATTCGCTGACGCGCTTTGCGATGGCCCAACGCGAGATTGGGATGGCGATAGGTGAGCCGCCTGTGTCACGCGGATTCACACCTTCGGTATATGCGATATTACCCAAGCTGCTTGAGCGCGCGGGCATGTGCAGCAAAGGCTCCATCACAGGTCTTTATACCGTGCTGGTGGAGGGTGACGATATGGATGAACCCATCTCCGATACGGTGAGGGGGATACTGGACGGCCATATCGTGCTTTCGCGTAAGCTGGCTAACGGCAATCATTATCCAGCCATCGATGTGCTGCAAAGCGTCAGCCGTCTGATGCCTGATGTGGTGGATAAAGACGCATTGGCAAAAACCGCATACTTAAAAGGCGTCATGTCCACATATAAAGAAGCTTACGATCTGATATCTATTGGCGCGTATAAGAGCGGTTCGAGCGCAAAAATTGATGAAGCCATTGCCCTCAATGACGCGATAAACGATTTGTTAAAGCAACAGGTGGACGAACACTTTTCGTTCGAGGAGACGATGGAACTGGTCAGCCAAATCTATGACAGGCGAAGTGTGTGATTATGAAAAAGTTTGTTTTTTCTCTTCAATCGTGGTACGACATGCAGCTGGGCATTGAAAAGCAACATAAGCTGCAGATTGGAATAATCGAAGCCAAGATCAATGCATGCAGAGATGAACTTGCGGAACTAGGCCGCTGTTTCGACAGAACAAAGGAAGAGTTTTTTGGCGAGGTTTCGCAGGGCATGATCGCGCATCGCGCCAACCATTACGGTTCTTTTTTTGACACCACAAAAGCCACGATGGCAGCAGTGACGGACCAAATGGGCAAGCTTGAGGAAGAGAAGGCGGAATGGATGCAAAAGCTCGTGCTCGTCCGTAGGGATATAAAGCTGCTCGATAAGCTCCGGGAAAGCCAATACAGTGAGTATCTCGCAGAAGTGAAAAAGAATCAGAACAAATTTGTCGATGACTTTGTTTCATATAAAGTCACGATATCATAAGGATTGATTATGCAGGAAGATTATCAGGGGAACAGAGCGGGTGCAAGGTCCGGTGCCGCTAGCGTCGGAGCAAGCGCACAGAAAGCAAAACCGGCAAAACCGGTAAAGTCTCAAAAGTCTGCTAAGCCCGGTAAGCCGCAAAAAGCAAAGAAAAAAATATCAGGAGCTGCTGTGTTCAGCGTTTTTTTGATTGTGCTGCTCATTGCAGGCGCGGCTGTCGTTTATTTTGACGTGGGCGGACTGAAGCAGTCGGTGGTGGATTTCCTGCAGGCAGGTGAGACCGAAGAGGTTTCGGCGGAGCCTTCTATAACGGAAGAAGAGATCGCTGCGCTGCAGGCCGACATTGATGAACAAAAACAAAAATTAGATGATCAAAAAGCAAAGGTTAAGGAAAAGCAACAAACGCTCGATAATAAAGAAGAGGAGATAAACGCGCGCGAGGAAGAACTTGCAGCAAGAGAGTCGGCAGTGGCTGAGCAAGTACAGACCATGGAAGATCAAACAAACGCAGCCGAGCAGGCCGAGCAGGCACAAGCAGACTTGCTGACAGCTGCTAAGATGTTTGAGAAGATGGATGCTGACACGGCAGCCGGTATGCTCAAACGGCTTGATACGTCGTATATTGTCGATCTGCTGATGAATATGAGCAGTGAAAGCGCGTCGAAGATTCTCTCAAACATGAACTCAAGTACAGCTTCAAAAATTCTAGCGGAAATGATGAAGCAAGACGAGTAAGAAGGAGGCGTTTGATGCGAAGAATGTTTGAAAAGAAAGGAGGAAGGTTTATTTGAACACAGCTATGGTTTTTAAACAAGCACCAATTAATGCCGGTGTCGATGCCGTGAATCAGCCGCCGTCGGGGCAGCAGAGCACAAGTGCCAAGCAGGAGCTGTTGGGTTTTAAGAAGAAGCTTGAAAAGTGCCTCGCGAATGACGAAGCCCCATATGGCGTACCGATCAGCATGAACCAGACCGGCGATAACAACCAAGATAACAGCATGGCCACAGCTTCGCCGGCACAGCAAGTGCCGTCAGAAATTGTTGGCATTCTCGAAGGATTCGGTTTGCTGGATTATCGATCTGACCTTCCCCAAGTTTCATCCGAAATCGGACAGGCCACACAGACAGATGCGTCTGTCGTGAACAAGGCCGCCGATACACTGCTTCAAGGAATGACGCAGGATGCGGAGCAATCGGGAACGTTAGAACAATATGCAAGGATGCTGTCCAAAGACCAACTGAGTCGGCTGCCGGAAGATATGCAGCAGGCGATTATAAAAGCAGTTGGCGACTATTTGGGCTCGTTCGAGAGTACCAATAAACAAGTTCAATACACTGCGGCGCAGGATGCGACGCAGGCGGCGATGCCGGAAACGACGGAAGCCACAGCCGTTGCCAAAGTGGCGGAAACGGTGGCATTACCTGATCAAATTGCAAATCTGCTGCTAAGGCTCAAGGCAGTGACGCAGAAGCCTGCCGAGAATACCTTGGCGGCTGATTCCGCGACCGTCTCGGCAGACACATCGGCGGTGAGCGCTGATGTTGAGGTTCAGTCTGGTAAGACGGAGCCAGCTGTGTCATTGCCTGTTTCAACAAAGCAGGTGAATGCAGCGGTGCAGACGGATAGACCAACAGTTCAGACGGATGAAATAAACATTCAGACGGACAAACCTAAGATGCCAACCACTGACGAACTGCCGCAGCAAGTGACAAAAACTGACGTGTCGATGCAAACAAGCACACAGTCTCAGATTGCGTCTATACAAAACGCAGATACTGTGGAAACCAAAGCGGATGCGCCGCAAACGACGCAGACGGACTTTGTTAAAGACAATGTGATGCGTATTGTGGACAAACTGAGCACGCAGGTCAGTGACGGTAAATATGATTTTGATGTGGAGCTCAAGCCTGACTTTTTGGGTAAGGTCAACATCAAGCTCACAATGGAAAACGGCGAGATCCGTATGCAGATTAAAACGGACGATATTGGTGTGAAGGGTATGTTTGCCGATCAAGCTACAAACATGCAGGCCGTGCTCAAGGATAAGGGCATTGCGGTCACAAACATCGATATTACCTATCAAAGCCAGATGCAGACGGGTGACGACCGTCAAGCCTACAATCAAAACAGCAGCGGCGGCAAAAGGCAAAGCAGCCGTCACAATGTTTCCCAGATGGTGGCGACAGGAATGTTTGAGACGATGACGGAAGTCACCGGCTATACCCATGCCGGCAGCTCCGTCGAGTATCTCGCGTAAAAGGAGTGATATTATGCCAGAAGTAGATGCAGCAGCATCCTCATCGAATATAAGGACACTGGAAGACTACCAGGAAAGTCAAAGAAAAGCAAAAAGCAAACTCGGACAGGATGAATTTTTAAAGATACTCACGGCACAGCTTGCTAATCAGGATCCGCTTGAACCATCCAGCAACGGTGAGTTTATTGCCCAAATGGCGCAGTTTTCCGCGCTGGAGGCGATGTCGGAAATGAGCGCCGGCTTTATGGCGAGTCAGGCGTACAGCATGATCGGCAAGTATGTGGCTTTGCAGGACGGCACGAGCGGCAAGGTGATCGGCGTGGCCAGCGAGGATGGGGTCAATTACCTGATGATCGGCGACAAGTATGTTGATGCTAAAAATGTCGTAGGCGTCATGGATCCGTCGGCAGTGGAAGGTGATCTGGATGATCAGATACTGCAGAGCGCGAATCTCATAGGCAAAACGATAACGGCACAGATACCGAGTGAGGATGGGAAAACCACAACACCGATAACCGGTGTGGTGGAAAAACTGACGATTAAGGACGGCGCTGTTTATGCCGTTGTGGACGGAACGGACGTTCCAATATCAAGTATTACGGAAATTTCTAATCAGGAGGAAAATTAATTATGATGCGTTCATTGTACTCCGGCGTGACCGGACTCAGAAACCACCAGACAAAGATGGATGTGATCGGCAACAACATTGCCAATGTGAACACACTCGGCTACAAGTCCAGCCGCGTGATATTCCAGGATATATACAGCCAGACGGTTAAGCCCGCTACAGCAGCCAGCGCCACCTCGGGCGGTACGAACCCGCAGCAGATTGGCCTTGGCATGCAGGTGGCCACAATCGACGTGATGCATACAAAGGGCACGCCGCAGTATACGGGCTACGCGCTGGATCTTTCAATCGATGGTGACGGCTATTTCGTGATTGAGAACGGAGCAGAGAGGACGTATACGAGAGCAGGAAACTTCTATGTGGATACCGAAAACTATCTTGTTGATGCAAACGGAAATTATGTATTGGGGCTTGATCTGGCGGCAGACGGTTCTATACAATTGGACGTTGACGGTAACGCAATAACAGAGCGTATTTTGATTGATCCCTCATTCACAAACTTGTCTATTGACAGCAAAGGTCAAATTACAGCCTTGGATGGCAGTGATACTGAAAATATTGGTATGCTTGCAATTTCAACGTTCTCCAACCCAAACGGCCTTGAAAAAAGTGGTTCGAATTCATACAGACCAACGGTAAACTCCGGTGATCCGGTTTTAAACAAGCCGTTCACTAACGGCGCCGGCAAATTAAACCCGGGCACGCTGGAAATGTCTAACGTGGATTTGACAGCTGAATTTGCGGACATGATCGTCACGCAGAGAGGCTTCCAGGCCAACTCAAGAATCATAACCACGACGGATGAAATGCTCGAAGAGATCGTGAACATGGTCAGATAATTGACGCGCAGATGAGGCGAGGGCTTGATCTCCCGTCTCATAAAAAATAATGTCAGGGGGGTGATCCGTTTGGTTCGTGTTCATCGCTTAAACGATCAGGAGTTCTTGGTTAACTGCGAGCTCATTGAATTTGTGGAGGAGACGCCCAACACAGTGATATCCATGGTTTCGGGAAGAAAGCTTGTGGTTTCAGAGTCAAGCAATGAGATACAGAATCTCATTTTAGAGTATAAAAGAAAGATTTTTTGCTCTAACGGCTTAAGCAAAGGGGAAAAGTAGAGGTAATTATTTGTGGAGAAGACAACATTAATCGGTATCATTGCCGGCTTTGGTTGTATCGTTATTTCCATCATGATGGATGGAAAAATTGATTCTTTTATACATCTGCCCTCTATTTTTATAGTGATCGGCGGTACCATAGCAGCAACGGTGGTGTCCTATTCGGGCAAGGCGTTAAAATCGCTGAAAACCATTTATTCTAACGCGTTTAAAACCAAAAAGGTTGATTTGAATGAGGATATCGAGCTTATCATCCGAATTGCAAACATCGCCCGTCGCGAAGGCTTGCTGGCGCTTGAGGATGCGATGGCAGAGATCGATAATCCGTTTCTCAAAAAGGGTATTATGCTCATCGTGGACGGCGCGGATACCGAACTGGTTAAGAACATACTGGAAACGGAAATCACGTTTATACAGGAGCGGCACGGGCAGGGACAAGCGATCATACTCAGCATGGCGGGCTATGCCCCCGCTTTCGGTATGATTGGTACGCTGATCGGTCTAATTAATATGCTGAAGAATTTAGGCAGCGATATGAGTGCGATCGGGCCCGGCATGTCTACCGCGCTTATCACAACGTTTTACGGTGTGCTGCTGGCAAACCTTGTGTTCACGCCGATTGCCAAAAAGTTAAGGGCGCAAAGTGAGGGCGAGAGCCTGCAAAAAGAGCTGTATATGGAAGGGCTGCTCTCTATTCAGGATGGAGAGAACCCGCGTATCATAAAGGACAAGCTGACGGCGTTTATTTCACGTCATGACTTGAAAAAGGCCGAGGAGAATCAACCAAATCCTGAGGTGAAAGAGGTTTAGAAGGAGAAGAGGATGAGGAATCGCAAAAAATCGGAGCCGCCTGAAGAAGAAGGTTCGCCGGCGTGGATGAATACATACGGCGATATGGTTACCTTGCTGCTTACTTTCTTCGTCTTGCTTTTTGCCTTTTCCACTATCGACGCGCAAAAATGGGAAGAGATTGTGAGCTCGCTTTCGGGTACGCCGTTTGTGGCAATTCAGGCGCTTGATCCGGGCGATGTGATGGCGGATGAACAACCGATAGATGAGACATCTTGGGATATTCCTGAGCCCACGCCCCAGCCGTCTACGGTGAATGGTATGAACGTGGAGGAAATCAAGGAGCGCTTTGACGAGCTATATGAAAAAATAAAGGAACATATCGCACAGAATGGCTTGCAAGAAGACCTTAATGTGACGATGGAAGACGATGTCATTGTAATGCGAATGAACGAATCGGCGCTTTTCGATTCGGGCAGAGACGAGATCAGGCCAATTGCTAAAGAGATTTTACCTTCTATCTGTGAAATTATTTTGCAATACGATAAACTGATTAGGAAGATACGTATTGAAGGCCATACGGATACTGTTCCGATTCAAAACAGCAAATTTAAGGATAACTGGGAGCTATCGCAGGCAAGAGCATATAGTGTCTTGCAATACTTACTGACCATGAATATGGATCCTGTGAAAATGTGGCCTGTTGGGTTAGGAGAATACCATCCTGTTGATGATAACACCACAGAAGCCGGGAAGGCCCGGAACAGACGTGTTGATTTCGTAATTGAAAGCATTCTTAAAGATTAGAGGGATTAAACAATGAAAAAAATTCTGATAATAGTTATAGTGGCTGTGATCTTGGCGGGAGCTGCCGTCTATCTGTTGTTTTTAATGCCGCCGCCGGCCGCGGAGACGGTTTATTACGTGCCGGGAGATTATTTTGTGACGAACATTGCGGACAGCACGCGGCTGCTTAAAACCACCATTGTTCTTGAGCTTAAAACCGCGGAAGCCGATAAAGTGAAGGAGTATTTAACAGAAAACAATCACATTATAAGAGATATTATCGTCTTTGCTTTGAGAAGCAAGACCGAGGATGAACTCAGAAGCAATGAAATCGAGAAAACGCTTCGCGATGAGTTAGTGAATAGTTTGGAAAGCAAGATGGGGCTTGACTATATCGAGACGATCTATTTTAATGATTATGTCATACAGTAAATTTGAAGTGCGATAGAGGAGAAAAATTTTGGCGAATATCTTATCGCAAAATGAAATAGATGAGCTGCTAAGCGCATTATCGTCGGGTAAGGATGCCGCTATTGAGGATACCCCAACCGAAGATGCACAAGCGATAAAAAAGTACGATTTCAGGACGGCAAACAAGTTCTCCAAGGAACAGATGAGGACGCTGCATTTCATACACGATAATTTTGCCAGCCGTCTGTCAACATATCTTTCCGGAACCTTGCGAGCCATCTGCGAGGCGGAGGTCATCTCCATTGAAGAGCAGTCGTTTTCCGAGCTTAGCAATTCGATGCCGTCTCCTGTGGTGGTTTCTATTATCGGTATGCCGCCGCTGCAGGGCAATTCGCTTTTTGTGATATCATCTGCCATTTCTTATGAGATCGTCAGCCGTCTGCTCGGCGGCTCGGGAGAGATACAGGCTCTCGATAAGCCGTTCACTGAGATTGAGCTTTCTATCATGGAACGCATCATAAAAAAGATGCTGGGGCTCATGAACGAATCTTGGGAGAAGATCAACAGGGTGGAAGCGCGGCTGGATAGGGTTGAGACGAGTTCGCAGTATGTTCAGATCGTGAGCGCCAATGAGCCGATCGCGATTATCACAATGAATGTGAAGATTGGCAACGTATCGGACATCATCAACATATGTATACCGAACGTGGCCGTGCAGCCCATCGCCAAAAAGCTGGTCATGAAAACATGGTATTCTGAGCAGGATTTCCGCAGCAGAAACGTGAATGTGGATGATCTTAAGCAAGGGCTTGCCGGGGTAGCGCTGTCGCTGAATGTGGTTTTTAACGAGATTAACGCAACTGTGCGGGATATACTCAATACACAGGTTGGTGATGTTATAAATGTCAATCATCATATCAGTGCACCTATCACCGTTAAGGTTGAGCATATTCCAAAATTTAAAGGTTTTATCGGCATGAAGGGCTCGAATTATGCGGTTAAGATTGCCGATATTATAGAGGAGGAAACGGTAAATGAGCGAGACATCAACGAACAATAACGTATTCTATCCAAACAGCAACAACTATATTAACGAAACTCTTACCGACCTCGAAAAGGATACACTGGGAGAAATCGGGAATATATGCATGGGTACGTCGGCGACAACATTGTCGACGCTGCTTGGCAAACGCGTGAACATAACGACGCCAAGGGTCAGCACCTGCAGAGGTAATGAATATCTCGATGATTATGAAAAGCCCATAGTGGCCACTGAAGTATCCTATACTCAGGGTGTGGATGGCACCAACGTTTTTCTTATCAAAAAAGAGGATGCTCTCGCGATCACGGAAGTGCTGGTCGGCACAGACGCAGATCTCGACGAACTCTTTTTAAGCGCAATCAGTGAAGTCATGAATCAAATGGTGGGTTCGTCATCAACGGCACTTGCCGATCTGCTTCATGTGAGCGTGAATATTTCACCGCCGGTGGTGAAGGAAATTACACGGGACAACATCACAAATTCAGAGGGAGAGCTGCTTATTAAGACAAGCTTTCGCTTGGAGATTGAAGGCTTGTTGGAAAGCAACCTTGTGCAGATTATGCCTTTTGAATTTGGTAAAAAGTTAGTGCGTTCGCTGATCGGCGAAGAGCCCAACCCAGAGGAACCGACGGCACAAGTGCCGCAGCCGCCCAAGGCGCAGCAACAGCCAGCGCCTGCTCCCCGAATGCAAGCTAACGAAAAGGATGTTAAAAGGATGCAAAACGAAGAGAAGGTAGAGTTAAAGGCAGTAAAATTCGAATCGTTCGACTCCCAGGGCAGCAACTATTTTATGAACCATCCGGAAATGAGCAAGAACATCGATTTGATTATCGATGTGCCGCTTCATGTGACTGTGGTTCTGGGTAAAACCCGAAAAAGCATTAAAGAGATTCTTGACATAAACCGCGGCTCAATCATCGTGCTTGACAGGCTGGCGGGTGAAATGGTTGACGTCCTTGTTAATGGCAAGCTTTTTGCCAAAGGTGAGGTTGTTGTCATCGACGATAATTACGGTGTGCGTATTACCGAGATCACCTCAGAGCAGATTAAGGACAACTAAACTATCACCCCATTTTAAGGGGTGATAGTTTTAGGTGATTCCTTTTTGCTGCTCGGCCATTTGGATCATTCGCTTCACCATTTCGCCGCCGATGGGGCCTCCCTGCGCGCCGTTGACTTTTGCAGGCAGGTCTCCCTTGTAATGATCATTATTTTCTTTACAGTATTGAACCATGCCAATTTCCGATGCGCATTCGATTTTGAATTTTGTCCACGGATGGTCCGGGCCGTATTTGCGTTTGCCTGATGCCATTCTTTTCTCCTTTCTGTGTATCTGTGAATAAACACATCTTTTTTCAGATTTAGTATTTGCACAATAAGGCCAAAAAAACCTGTTAATTTTTGTGCATGCATATAATTAGGCTAAATAAAGGAATTTATTAAACGCAAAAAAGAATGGAAATTAATAAGATGCTGAGCAAAAAATTAAAAAAGCGAGCAAAAATCAGCCATTTTAAAAATGCAGCAGTTATAAAACTGGCGTTTCTGTTTCGGTCAGAACCTGATTGATGGATTTAATGCCGATGAATGTGTTTTTAACGCGTTCCGAACGGTAAAGATAAACGGTCCAAAGTATGCGCGCCAATATTGGTATGAATGAGGATCCGCTCGGCATAAGAAAAAAGCAGGTGCCCAAAATGCAGGTTTGAATGAGAAATAGTATTCTGAAAACGATATTGCGCTTAAATATGAATAACAAAATGAAGGAAGAAAGCCCGACTTCGTTTAAAACACAAATGATAAAAATCGCGAAATAAAACATATTGACTGTTGAGAGGTCTAATGGCAACAGTGTGATAACCGTTATAATATCCACGATTATGGTGCCAAAAAGCCCGATAATGATAAGTGTAAACCATCCGTCAAGTCCAACAGGAGATTGTTTTGGCAGTTTGTTGGGTTTTATTAGTGGAGATATATTGACTTGGTTCATTTTTATTCTCCTAATAGTATAGAGTGATATAAATGCATTTCTATTAGCTTTTGATTAATTATACATTAATTAAGATTAAAAGTAAAAAGTAACGGATGCGGTCTTATATGTTTTTTCTTATACGTGATAAAGTCACGGAAATTCGGATATCATTTCTTTATAGTTGAAATTGTGAAAAAAATATCGATTCATAATATTCTGGGGGAGTGATATATAGATGGAACTTGTGGTTAATAAGCGCAGATGTCCGCAAATCCATCCGTGCCCGTCCGTGAGAGTCTGCCCGGTGGATGCGCTTTCGCAGCAGTTGTACGAAGCACCGGCAGTCGATCAGAGCAAATGCATCGAATGCGGAAAATGTGTGCGGTTTTGCCCCATGGGCGCGTTGTCATTAGAGGAAGAGAGGTAATATAGAGGAAGAGAGGTAATATAAATGAAAGTTATAATTGTAGGCGGTGTGGCCGGAGGCGCAAGCTGTGCGGCGCGTTTAAGACGTCTTGATGAGTCAGCAGAGATCATTATGATTGAAAAAGGGCCGTACATTTCATTTGCGAACTGCGGCTTGCCTTACCATGTGGGCGGTGTGATAGACCAGCGCGAAAAGCTGCTGCTCCAAACGCCCGAATCCTTTCATGCGCGTTTTAATGTCGATGTGAGGGTCAATAGCGAGGTGAAAAGCATAGACAGACAGGCCAAGACCGTCACCGTGACGCGCGAAGGCCACACATATACAGAAAGCTATGATGTGCTGGTGCTTTCTCCGGGCTCAACGCCTGTTGTGCCCAACCTGCCGGGTATAAAAAGCGACAGAATCAAGCCGCTTTGGAATATACCCGACATGGACGCGATTATTTCGACAATGAAGCAGCAGGATGCCAAAAACGCCGTCGTGGTGGGCGGTGGTTTTATCGGCATAGAAATGGCGGAAAACCTGGTGCATGCTGGTCTATCGGTGACCTTGGTCGAAATGCTGGATCAAGTGATGCCGCCCATCGACTACGAAATGGCGCAGGTTCTTCACAAGCATCTTGTGGATAACGGTGTGAACCTTGCGCTCAGCGAACGCGTGGAGCGCTTTGAGGAAACCGGCAGCGGCGTTCTTGTGGTGACGGATAAGCACAGCATACCGGCAGATATCGTGATACTCGCAATTGGCGTGCGGCCGAATTCGGCGCTTGCGGTGGAAAGCGGGCTAAAAACCAATGCGCGCGGCGGTATCGTGGTGGATGCGTCTTTGCGCACGTCCGACGAAAGCATCTACGCCGTGGGTGATGTGGTGGAGGTCGAAAACTATGTGACGCATGAAAAAGCGATGATTCCGCTTGCAGGCCCAGCGAATAAAATGGGGCGTATGGCTGCGGACAACATTTGCGGCATGGGCAGAAAATATAAAGGGACTCTTGGGTCGTCGGTGGCCAAGGTGTTCGACATGACCGTGGCTTCAACGGGGCTCAGTGAGAAGCAGCTTATCAGCGCAGGCAAAAGGATAAATGAAGATTATAACGTGACAATGATGCACCCGCTGTCTCACGCGGGCTACTATCCGGGCGGTATGCCGCTGACCATGAAACTGATATTCGAAAGGCCGGAAGGCCGCGTGCTGGGCGCGCAGGCTGTGGGCTATAAGGGCGTCGATAAGCGCATCGATGTGGTGGCATCGGCCATGCATTTCGGCGCCACGGTCTATGACTTGGAAGAGCTTGAACTGTGCTACGCGCCGCCGTATTCCTCCGCAAAAGATCCGGTGAATATGGGAGGCTACTCTGCGGATAACATTCTTGCAGGGATCGTCAAAAACATCACGTTCAGTGAATTAAAATCGCTGCCTGATGATGTGGTTTATCTTGATGTGCGCACCGCAGCCGAAGTCTCGATGGGCAACATTCCCGGCAGCATCAACATTCCCGTGGACAGCCTCAGGGAAAGGATGCAGACGCTGGATAAAAAGAAAACATACATCGTTTACTGTGCAGTGGGTATACGCGCCTATATTGCAAGCCGGTTGCTCATGCAGAACGGTTTCAAGGATGTGCGCAATCTGGCCGGCGGATACACGACCTACCGCGTGGCCAGCAAGGATTATACGATGAGCGCAAACGACGGCCCAAAGCCAGTCAAGACGGATAATAGCGTTTCCAAAGCGGCCGTTGATTCGGCAAACACCATAAAAGTGGACGCGTGCGGGCTGCAATGCCCCGGCCCGGTGATCAAGCTTTATGAAGCAATGCTGGATGCCAAAGACGGCGATGTGATCAACATCACGTCGACCGATCCCGGATTTTTCGCGGATGCATCTTCTTGGTGCGGGCGCACGCAGAACACGTATATGAAGGGCGAAAAGCTGGATAGCAGTTTCTCGGTCTGGATCAAAAAGGGCTGCGAAGGCGAAGCGGCGACGGGCGGTGCTTGCGTGTCTGCCACGGGAAATGATAAATCGATGGTGGTTTTCAGCGGGGACATGGATAAAGCGCTGGCAAGCTTTATCATCGCCAACGGTTCGGCGGCAATGGGCCGCCGTGTGACCATGTTCTTCACATTCTGGGGGCTTAATATTCTGCGCCGCCGTGATAAGGTGAAAGTGAAAAAGACGTTTATTGAGAAGATGTTTGGTGCAATGATGCCGCGCGGGACGACAAAACTCAAATTGTCCAAAATGAACATGCTGGGCATGGGTTCCAAAATGATGAAGGGCATCATGAAGAAAAAGAACGTCGCCACGCTGGATGAGCTCATCGCTCAGGCGAAAAAGAGCGGTGTGCGAATGGTGGCCTGTACGATGTCGATGGATGTGATGGGCATCCATAAGGAAGAGCTGATTGACGGCGTTGAGCTGGCCGGTGTGGCCTCGTATCTGAGTGCTGCGGAAAGCTCAGACACCAATCTGTTTATCTAATATATGGTGCAGAAAAGCAGGCATGGGAATAGCCCGATTCAGCCTGTCGATAAACCCCATCTGGTCATTCCGAGCCTGTCGACTACGGTAGTGGACTGGAATCCCATGAAAAATGCTTTACATAAGGGGATTCCTCAATCACTTAGCTCGATCGAAATAACATAAACATCTTTTTCGACATAGCCCCGCTTTTTTATGCTTTTCTAAAACAAAAGGCCTGCGCGTTCTGCGCAGGCTTTCAAATGTTCAGTTACATATTGGGAGTCACGTCTTCATTGCTGTCAACTTGGATGGGACTTGTGGGTTCAGCTGCTTGAGGTCCGGCAGAATCCGATTGCTGCGGATTCTCCTGTTGTTGCGCCGCTTGGTAAGACGGCTGCTGGGTATCCGGCTGCTGCGCGTTGCCTTGGTAAGGATGCTGCTGGGTATTCGGCTGCTGGGCATAGCCTTGGTAAGGTGGCTGCTGAGCGTAACCTTGATAAGGCTGCTGGCCGTTTGGCTGTGGGGCATTGGCTTGGTAGGGCGGCTGACCATAGGGCTGTTGAGGATAGCCCGGATAAGGCTGCTGACCGTAGGGCTGACCATACCCCGGATATGGCTGACCGTATTGTGCATAAGCGTTTGCATTGCTTGGCGGCACGAAGGCGATAATACCGGCAATAATCGATAGCAATTCAATCACCATAATAAAGATACAAACGATCAGCGATGCGTTAAAATCGGAATAACCATAAGAATATGAGTAAGAATATGCGGCCGTAGTACCAAGCGTCCCTATTAAGCTGAGGATAAACAGCGGCACTCCTGTCACCAGCATCATCACGCCGCCTGCAACGCGGTTGCTTCGGACGATGCAGCCTCCGATGAGGTTGAATATCACCACTATAAACACCAAGAAGACGACGATCCAAGCAGCTCCTGCGGCGTTATCCAACCCGAACATGGATGATGTTGAAACGGTAAACATACCGGCTAAGAAAACAATGATGCCAATAATCATGTTAAAAATACCTGCGATGAGACCCATGACAAACGCGGACATTCTGCCCCTCTTATTCATAAATAAACCTCCTGATATAATGAACTGAATATGATAAGCCATTGTTTTGATGGCAAAATATTTAATGTACGTGACTGCAATACTATCATGATCTTTTGTTTAGAATAATTCTACTCTATCCATGATATTGCCGTCAAACATATTTAAGAAAAATATGTTTCAGACTGTAAGAAAAGCCTTGAAATATAATTCGTGGGCAAGACGGGCTATGCCCGCGCAGCCCACACCTTGCGATTTTGTGCAGTTTCGAGTTTGCGAGGAACAAGCAAAATCGGTAAACTGGCGGGAAACCGTAGGTTTTTCAACAATATCACATATTTAAGAAAAATATGTTTCATATTTACCCAAAATCCAAGTGATTGAAAAGCAGTGCGTTAAAAGCTTTGTCTTTGTTCAAAAGAATATGTTATAATGATTTTCAATAATGAAAGGAGGGGCGTGTTATGCAGGACAACAAAATCTCGGATGCGGTTATACACCGACTGCCCAGATATTATCGGTATCTTTCTGAACTGGAGACAACAGGGATTGAGCGCGTATCGTCTTCCCGCATGAGCCATGAGATGAATCTCAATGCGTCCCAAATCAGGCGTGATCTCAATTGCTTCGGCGGGTTCGGACAGCAGGGCTACGGCTATCAGGTGAGCCGGCTAAAGCAGGAGATAATGAAAATACTCGGTATCGGAATATCCTATCGGGCAGTCATTGTGGGCGTCGGCAATATTGGACAAGCCCTGCTTAAATATCGGCATTTCGCAGAAGAAGGCTATCATATTGCGGCCGTGTTCGATGCGGATCCGCAGCTTATTGGCCGAGACTTTGGCAATATGACGATCCGTTCCATGAGTGAACTTGATGACTTCGTGAGAGAGAACAAAGTGGATATCGGCATTATTGCAGTCCCCAAAGCATACGCACAGAAAACGGCGGATGAGCTTGTGAGCCTTGGCGTAAAGGGCATTTGGAATTTTGCGCCCGTCGACGTAGAAGTGAGGCGCGGCGTCAGCGTGGAAAACGTGCATTTGAGCGACAGCTTATATATTCTTTCCTATCATATGAGGGATAAAAGTGAAAAAAATTGATATTCGCAGTTCGCAAAGATGTGAGCTTATTGATATCACGCCTGTGGTCAGCCGTGCCGTTAAGGAAAGCGGTGCGACAAGCGGGACAGTCACCGTATTTGTTCCGCACACCACCGCGGGTGTCTCGATCAATGAGAACGCCGATCCCGATGTGAAACGCGACGTGCTTTTCGCACTGGAGCGTGCTGTGCCAAACAGCGGTTTCTATCACGGCGAGGGCAATTCCGACTCGCACACAAAGGCGCTTATGACAGGTTTTTCACTCACCGTAATCGTTGAAGACGGTCGTTTGATTCTTGGCACATGGCAAAGCATCTATTTTTGCGAATATGACGGACCCCGCCAGAGAAAGGCTTTTATTAAGATAATAAAAAGCATCGATTAATCACACATGACAAAAATGTAAAATCAGTGACAATATATGCTTTTGTATTTACAAAGGCTTTCATTTATTGTATCTTTAGCTGTGTTATTGCATAGCGAGAGGGGGAACAAAAAGCATGCAAAGGCGAACAAGGAATAACCAGATATTTAAAATGATGCTTATGGCATTTGGCATATTAATTATTGCGCTGATCGTGGTGTTGATACTTCTTTTGTCCGGTGCGGGAATGACAGTTGAAGAACGCGAAGCCAGATTGATGGAGAGTGGTC
Organism: Bacillota bacterium; assembly: GCA_023399095.1. Taxonomy (GTDB): domain Bacteria; phylum Bacillota; class Clostridia; order Christensenellales; family SZUA-584; genus SZUA-584. The sequence goes on along the minus strand of JAEWQS010000040.1, from coordinate 8,088 downwards.
ATTTTATACAGGGCGTAACTGTAGAGGGTGTTGATATTTCAGGCCAAACCATGGAGGAAGCACTCACAAACGATACACTTCAGTCTGTTTCGCAGCAAATGGAGGACGGATTCACGTATACTTTCACAGCTGGCGGTCGTGAATATACGCTGAGCGCGAAGGATCTTGGAATCACCTCCAGTATCAATCATACACTCAGGGAAGCGATGAAGTTCGGACAGATTGGCGACGGCGCTTTGGTAAGAGAGCAGAAGGCGCAGGCGCAGGAAAGCGGCTACGATTTTAAACTCGGCATGTATGCGCAAGAAACGGTCGTTTTAGAAAAGCTGACCGCACTCAAACCCACGATTGATATGCTGCCGCAGGATGCGACGCTGGAGATACTGGACGATATGCAAGGTGAAGGTCGTTTCAAGTATATTGAAGCGGTCACAGGCGTGGATATCGATGCATCGGCGTTTGCCAAGCTGATAAGCGATAATATTAACAATGGCAATTATGGTGTGGTGGCAGCGCCCGCGATTATCACAAACCCGAGCATTGACGTGGCGACGCTCAAGGCCAACACACAGCTCATTGGTACCTTTACATCGTCTTTTGACGAAAGCGGTCTCGATAATGCCGACCGTGTGACCAATATCCGCATCATGTCGGGGATCGTGAACGGCGTCATTATACAGCCTGGTGAAACGTGGTCCATCAACGACGCCGCAGGCCCGAGAAACGATGATACAGTCAAGACGGTTGGCTGGGCTTACGCGCCGGGTATTGCAGACGGTAAATACCGTATGGAGGTGGGCGGCGGTGTCTGTCAGGTGTCAAGTACGCTTTATAACGCGTCCATACGTGCAGAGCTCACGATTGTTGAGAGAAAGGCGCACAGTTGGCCTTCGTCGTACATACCCAAGGGAATGGATGCAACGATTAGTACAGGCGGGCCCGAATTAAAGATATCCAATCCTTATGACATGCCTGTTTATATTGAAACGGTGCTTGATGAAGAGGAGAAGGAACTGACTATCAACGTTTATGGGCCGCCGCTGACGCATGGTTATAAAGTTGAATTTAAGACGACGCTGGTGGCAACTGACAAAGCGCCCGAAACCGAATACCATTATAATGCGGCCACAGATCCCGAGGGCGCTCCGATTGGAGCCGGTAAAACTGTTGAATGGGTGAAGTCACGCGATGGTCAAACTTGGGAAGTGTACAAGCAGTATGTTAATGATGCGGGAGATGTGGTGAAATCTGAGTTCTTCTCAAAGGATACATACAAAGCCTTTAAAGGCGTTATCTATGTGAACGGGGCGGACCCTGATACCGTGCCTGCGGCGCCTGTCGAATAGATGTCATAGGCTTCGTGATTATACGGGTGAATATGGATTTGGTTTACAAAGTCAGCGATATATTATATGATATTAGAAGCTGTACTAGCTTATTGGAGGATAAATAAATGGCCGAAAAGACGACGATATCGGTGACGAAAAAAGGCCTGAAGAGTAATAAAAAAGGGTTAAAAATATTCTTAATCGTGTCTGCGAGTGTGCTTATTGTGGCGTTGGGAGCGGTTGCTGTTTGGTATTTTGGAAACACAGAAGTGAGCAGCATTGATCGCATCATTGAATACAACACGGTGATGCAGGGCGTTTCGGTCGGCGGCGTTGATATTTCGGGCATGACCGAAGAGCAGGCTCGCGAAGCCACGCAAAGCCTTGCTGATAACCTTATGGGAGATACTCAGCTGCAATTTGACATCGGCGGTCAAGTCAAGACTTTGGATTCACAGGCTGTCGGCCTTACGACCGACTATGAGGATGTGATTGCCAAGGCCATCGGTTTTGGACGCACGGGCGATTTTATGCAGCGCACCGAGGATGTCGAATCAGCCAAAAGCGGTATCGACTTTGAGGTGAGCATCAACGCGGACGAGCAGAGCGTGAAAACGGCTCTTGCTGCGCATGAAACCACCTTCAATGTGGCCGCGCAGGACGCATCATATGTGTTTATGCCCAACGGCTATTTTGCGGATGGAACGCCGTATGATCCCGAAAACTATGATAAGGATGCGCTTGGTGAACCACAACTTGTGAGATTACTTGAAGCGGAAATGCCCAATAAATTCCGCTATGAATATTGGAGAAACACAAAATATATCAAAGATTACATCCCCAAGGATGCCAGCATTTCGCGGTTTCTCTACACGCCTGAGCAGCGCGGTTTGAAGACGGACATTGATGCAGTGACGGCTTTGATACTGGAAGCGGTGCAAAACGGCGACTTAAGCGCGGTGATTACTGCACCCACAGAGGTGACTGAGCCCTTGGCTACGCTGGAACAGGTGAAGGCACAGACGCAGCTTGTGGCCTCGTGGACGTCCAGCTATAGCAACCATGACAACTCGAACCGAATAAAGAATGTTGCAAAAATGGGTGGTATAATCAATGGCGTAGAGCTGCTTCCTGGTGTGGAATGGTCCGTAAACGACACGGCGGGTCCTCGAAAAGTATCACTTGGGTGGTATGAGGCGGCGGGAATCAGCGGCGGTGCTTACGTGCCCGATCCGGGCGGCGGCGTCTGCCAGATTTCGAGTACGCTGTACAACGCGTCGATACGGTCAGGCCTGGAAATCACTGATTTTAAGCATCATTCGATTATTTCCGACTATATACCGATCGGCCTTGATGCGACAATCAGTACCGGCGGCCCTGATCTTAAGCTTAAGAACAACAATGCCTCATCGATGTTTATTGTGTGTTACATGAACAGGGATGAAGAGAACGTCACGGTTGAGATATACGGAACACCCGTTGTTGACGCGACCTATGGTGATGTGATACTGACATATACGTCCGACAAAGGCGGCACGGGCGCAACACCGGGAACGGAGGTCTACTATAACTCCGAGACAGCACCCGATGGCACACCCATTGCCCCCGGTGCATCGCATGAATACAGAAAGGCACGCGGTTCTACTTCCGCCACATCCTATATTCATATCCTCGATTTGCAGGGCAATGAACTGCATAAAGAGACTTATGAGAAGTGCACGTACAGATCCTATACGGGTCAGGTGTATGTGAATGGTCCGGATCCCTCGATTCCCGTGGAAACCCCGCCAGCGGATACGCCGCCAGCAGATACGCCGCCAGCAGATACGCCGCCGGTGACTTAACCCGTGACGCAATAGAAAAGGTGTTTTGGCCGTTAATCTGTTAAAACCGCTTTATATTCGGTGAATTTAAAGGTTGCGGTGTTGACGGATGTGATTTTTGGTGATATGATTAAATAAATAAAGGTTTATGCGGTGGTGATTCGCTGCATATAAATCCTATGGTCGTCCGAAGCCGAAGAAAAGAGTTTCTAGCCGCGTGTGTTTGTTTTAAAACATGAAGCCCGGAATTAAGAAATGTCATCTCGTCTTTAAGAACCATGGTTACAAAAAAAGGAGAAGAAATGTTTGAAGACAAGACACTGACGTGTGCAGATTGCGGTTCACCTTTTGTTTTTACCGCGTCTGAGCAGGAATTCTATCGGGAAAAGGGTTTCGAGAATGAACCCAAAAGGTGCCAACAGTGCCGCCAAGGAAGAAAACAGCAGAAGAGAACGAGCGATCGTCCTATGTATAATGCGACTTGTGCGGAATGCGGAGCAACCACAAAGGTTCCGTTCCAGCCCACGGGTGAGAGACCTGTTTATTGCAGCGATTGCTTCAGAGCAAGAAGAGATCGTTACTAAGGTTAATCAGCAAACAAGCGCTGTACTCAAACGAGTACGGCGCTTTTTATATTATGATCTTGGTCACATAAGAAGACATTTGGTTTGACGGGTTGCATTAAGCAGTGGTAGAATACCAAGAATAACGCAGAGCACGGAGGGTATATCAATGAGGAGTACTTTATATTGCGAGATTCTTGACATGCTGGAGCATGATGCCAAGGTCAGCATAGAAGATATGGCCGTGATGACGGGCGCATCGGCTGAGCAGGTCAAAGAAACGATTCGGATGATGGAGCAGGAAAAGATCATTGTCAAATACACGGCGATTGTGAATAGAGAAAAAGTGGACAAAGAAGAAGCAGAGGCACTCATTGAGGTGAAGGTCGTGCCCAAACGCGGTCTTGGCTACGACGATCTTGCGGAGCGTATTTATGGCTTTTCTGAGGTTAAATCGGTTTATCTGATGTCCGGTACGTACGATCTCTCGGTTGTGATACGTGCGGAAAGCATGAAGCAGATTTCGCAGTTTGTCTTTGAAAAGCTTGCAGTGCTGGATGGCGTATCAAGCACGGTCACACATTTTATAATGAGAAAATACAAAGAACAGGGTGTGATTCTCACAACGAAAGAACAGGAGGAAAGGCTGGTGATCTCGCCGTGACGATGGAACAGAGGATATCGGAAAGAGTCAAAGAAGTGCCCCCGTCGGGCATACGAAAGTTTTTTGATATTGCGAGCGAAATGAAGGACTGCATTTCCTTGGGTGTGGGCGAACCCGACTTTGACACGCCATGGAATATACGTGAAAGTGCCATTTATGCGCTGGAGGCAGGCCGCACGCACTACACATCCAACCACGGCAGCACAGAGCTTCGCAAAGCCATACGCGATTATTTTGATATGCGTTTTGGCCTTTGTTATGAGATCAGTCAAATTGTGGCGACAGTGGGCGCCAGCGAAGGGCTGGATCTTGCGTTTCGTGCCATCATGAACCCGGGTGACGAGGTGATTGTCCCTGCGCCTTCGTATGTGGCCTATATGCCGGGCGTCAGCTTTGCGGGCGGCACGCCTGTGCCCATGGTCTTAAAAGAAGAGGACGATTTTCGCATCACGCCCGAAAGTCTGAAAAGCGCCATAACCAAAAAATCCAAGGCTGTCATTATTGCGTTTCCCAATAACCCCACAGGTGCGATCATGACAAAAGAGGACTACGAAAAAATTGCAGATATCATCATCGAGCACGACTTGATTGTGATTGCGGATGAGGTTTATGCAGAGCTCTCATACGACAAGCAGCATTTTTCGATTGCTCAGCTTCCGGGCATGCAGGAACGCACAATTGTGATCAGCGGTTTTTCCAAGGCGTTCGCAATGACGGGCTTTCGGCTCGGATATGCGGCGGGTCCCAAGCCGCTCATCGATGCGATGGTTAAGATCCACCAATATTCGATGCTGTGTGCGGCATCCATGAGCCAGGAGGCGGGCGTGGAGGCACTGCGCTATGAATGCAGCCATGGTTTTCCGCAGGTTAACAAAATGGTGGGTGAATACAATCGCCGCAGGCGGCTGATGTATACGTCACTCAACGAAATGGGACTAAAGTGCTTTGAGCCGCTTGGCGCGTTTTATATCTTCCCCAATATCAGCTCGACGGGATTAAATTCCGATGAATTTTGCAAACGGCTGCTCTATGAGAAAAAGGTGGCCTGTGTGCCGGGAACGGCTTTTGGGGATACAGTGGATAACTTCATTCGCTGTTCATACGCATCGTCGTTAGAAAACCTAAAAGAGGCACTCAGCCGTATCAAAAGCTTTGTGGAAAGTCTTAAATAAAAAATTGTTTGAGCCGCGAAAAAAACGCGGCTCTTTTTTTATGTAAAAAAAGATATGCGGGATAGATAGAAAAAAATCGCGGAAACTAAGAAAAATAATATGAGGAGAGTTAACTTGATGAATAGAATGCTTTATATAAGTGCCAATCCAAAACCTGAGGCCATGTCGGCAAGCAGGACGGTGGCGAGGGCGCTTGTGAATCGGATAATGGAGAAATATCGTGAAATAAAATTTGAAAGCTTAGATTTATATGAACAACACATCCCGCAGCTGAAACACAGCTATTTCGCAGGCAGAAGCACGATTATCAGTGATGAAGAAAGAAAGAGGCTGCCTGAAGAAGAACAAAAAGAGGTGGAACAGATCATCCGGCTTTGTGATCAATTCCGTGATGCCGACCTTTATATACTGGCTGCGCCGATGTGGAGCCTATCTTTTCCCGCCCCTGTTAAGGAATATATCGACTGTGTGATTCAAGCCGGTAAAACGATTGAATTCAGAGACGACAAGCCCCATGGGCTGCTTGATAACAAATCACGGCTTTTTATATATGTACAGGCGTCGGGAGCTCATATACCCTGGTTGATTCGGCCCGCGCTTAATAAGGGGCTTAATTATGTGCACGATGTCATGCGATTTATCGGCATTAGCCGTTTTGAGGAGCTTTTGGTTGACGGTACGGGGACGAGTGATGAAGAACGTCAGGAGGCAATTGACCATGCGATGAAAAAAATCGACGACATTATCCTTTCTGTCTGATGATGTTGAGATGAATTCAGTCTTAATATATGCGATTTTTGTATCTATTTTATCAAAGCTGTTAAGATATGAAAAATAATGCCGATATAAACAATAAAGGTATACCCTTTGTAGGATTTTTATTGGCAAGGAGGCCGCATATGAAAATCGATAGTTATGGTGTGACGCAAAGCAGCTCACACAGCTTGGTGAAAGAAGAAAACGTCTCTGAAAGCCTCAATGTGTGGGCTGGCAGCAACAGCAGTGAGGAAGAGTCGGCTTTCATTGTCGACATTCAGGCGAAAACATTTCAATTCACAACGGAGAAAACATGTCTGGGTGAGGATATCGAATCGATTGAACAGCAAAACAAGGATACCCGTATCAAGCTCATTGAATCACTTGTTTTTGCGCTCACGGGCAAGCGTATCAAGTTCAAAGACGCGGCAGCCGAGCTGTCAAAAAAGAGTCATCCGCAAATCAGTATCAACGTATCGGGAACGGGTGGCTCACAAGGCTGGGGACTCGCTTACGATTATCAGGAAGTGAAAGTCGAAAAGGAAAGCGTGAGCTTCAATTCGGGCGGATATGTGAAAACAGCCGATGGTCGCACCATTGCCTTTGACATGAATTTCTCCATGTCTCGCGAATATTATGAACAAACGAATCTAAGTATCCGAATGGGCAGTGCCAAGGTTGATCCTTTGGTGGTTGTGCTGGACGGGGGGACGCCCACGCTGAGCACCACAAAGCAGGTGTTTGATCTGAATGCGGACGGTAAAACAGAAAACATCTCCTTCGCGACAGGCAACAGCGGTTTCCTCGCGCTGGATAAGAACGGCGACGGCGAAATCAACGACGGCAGCGAGTTTTTCGGGCCTGCCAGCGGTGACGGATTCTCCGAGCTTCGTGCATACGACACGGACAAAAACGGCTGGATTGATGAATCGGATGAGGTGTTCGGGCAGCTTGCGGTGCTGATGATGTCGCAAGATGGAGAAAAAACGCTATTCAAGCTGGGTGATGTGGGGATTGGTGCGATATACTTAAACGACGTGAGCACACAGTTTGAAATCAAGGATATGGCGGATGAATACGGTGAGATGAAGAGCAGCTCGATATTCCTTAAGGAAAACGGCGCTGTGGGCACCATCCATCATATCGACCTTATCATTTAGGGAACACAACATTTTCTTATATTGAACAGCCTTTAGCTTACCGGTTGAGGCTGTTTTTCATTGTCAATACGCCTGTTGCGAAAACGTTAAAAGCATATATAATAATGGCAAGGTTATAAAGAATCATAGAAATCACGTTTTTATATCAAAGGAGGCCCGGTTTGGCGAAAGAAAAAACGGCGTATGTCTGCGGCGAATGCGGCTATCAGTGCGCGAGATGGCTGGGGCAGTGCCCCACTTGCAAGGAGTGGAACACGCTTGAAGAGATCACGCTATCTGCGCCTGTGAAAAGCGCGGGTATTGTGCGTCAGGGTGAACAGGCGGTGCTGCTAAAGGATGTCTCCATGGAAGACACCGCGCGGTGGACAACGGGCTATGCTGAGCTGGACAGAGTGCTGGGCGCTGGTGTGGTGGAAGGCTCGGTGGTGCTGGCGGGCGGTGAGCCGGGCATCGGCAAATCCACGTTGTTTTTGCAGGTGGCGGATTCTCTTGCAAGGTCGGGCAAGCGTGTGCTGTATGTGTCGGGCGAAGAATCGCTGCGGCAGATACGCTTACGCGCGCAAAGGTTGGGCGTGAAAAGCGATATGAAGCTGCTCTCTGAAACGGAGGTCAACAGCTGCAT
>JAEWQS010000187.1 GCA_023399095.1 Bacillota bacterium | reverse complement strand
GGCTCCGGAAAGCTCGTGACCGAGGTCAAGGAAAATCTGTTTGGCTTCATAAACGGCGAGGAATGGGCGATTGTGGACGGATGTCCCGGCATCGGGTGTTCTGTCATTGCGTCCATCACGGGTGCGGACGCGGTTGTCGTCGTATGTGAACCCACAAAGTCGGGGCAAAGTGACATGGAAAGGGTGCTTAGCGTGGCGCGTCACTTCGGCATACCCGCAGCTGTATGCATCAACAAATATGATCTGAACTTAAGATTAACAGCTTCAATAGAGCATTATTGCGAAAAAAACGGATTCCCTGTCGTCGGCAAGATTAGCTTTGAGCCTGAAATCGTCAAAGCGCTTCAGAAGCTGCAAACGCCTGTGGAAGCGGAAATAACAAATGTGACGCGTGAGATCGAGCGCTTATGGAGCAGGCTGAAATCAGAGTTCGGAAAATAAGGAGGTTTTAAAATGATAACCGCAATTGCAACGGACGGTGCATATGTATCGCCCCACTTTGGAAGATGTCAAGCGTATACGCTGGTGGACATCTCAGACGGACACATCTTGAAAAGTGAACAGGTGGCTAACCCGGGGCATGAGCCGGGCGCGATCCCTGAGTTTCTGAACCGAAAAGGGGCCAAAAAAATCGTTTGCGGCGGAATCGGCGCAAGAGCCACAGAACTTTTTGGACAATATGGAATCGATATTATCGCGGGTGTAGATGGTACAGTAGAGCGTGTGGTAGACATGCTCGTGAAAGGAATGCTTACAGGCGGTGAAAGCCTGTGCAAACCGGGTGATGGACGCGGATATGGCATTGAAAAAACGGAGTGCGACCATGCCCATGAGCAAGCTTAAAGGAGGAAAATGATTATGCCAAGAGGAGACGGAATGGGACCTATGGGAATGGGGCCAATGACAGGAAGAGGCATGGGCTGCTGTGCCGGATATGCTTTGCCCGGTAATGCGAACGCTGGGTTTAGCATGGGGCGTGGGCGAGGGTTTAGAAGAATGTATCAAATGACTGGTTTGCCTGGCTGGGCCCGCAATGACGTCAGCCCATACGATTCGAAGACTGATGCCGATCGTGGCGAAGAGGCTGAGCTGGATGAGAAGCAGGTTCTGAAAGATCGAGCCGAGCTTCTGGAAAAGCAGCTAAAAGAGGTTCGTACGCGGCTTAAAGGCTTTGAAAAGGACAAGTAGCATTAAGAGAAAGAGAAAAGATGGCAGGAGTGCACTGTCTCTTGAACTTGTCGAAAACCTACGGTTTTCCGCCAGTTTACCGGGTTTGCTTGTTCCTCGCAGACTCGAAACTGCGTAAACCCGCAAGGTGTGGGCTGCGCGGGCAAAAGCCCGTCTTGCCCACTAATTTTATTTAAGAGCTTTTTAACAGTCTGAAGAAGATTGGAGTTCCTTGTCTGCTTTTCATATTAACGAAATGGAGCGAAAAGAATTTTATCGGTGCATTGGGTGAAATAGGATGTTATAATAATATGGCTGTCAAAAAGAATTTGAATGCGACGGCTATCCATCAAATAGCAGAAAAAATTGCTCAGCCCTTATATATATGTGGATAAGCAGTTTAAAATATATAGAACTTTAAAGAATGGGGTCAATATGCAGATATATCTTGACTGCCTGCCGTGCATGACGCGGCAGGTACTTGAAGCATCGCGGATGTCAACGGATAATGAGAAGCTGCAAGGCAGTATCATGGAAGAAGCCATAGGTGTGTTGAGCGGATACAAATCCTTCAGGAACGCGCCTGAGGTTTGCAGGGAAATGCACAAGATTGTCAAAAAGCAAACGGGGCTTATAGACCCCTATAGTGAAATAAAACAAAGGGATTTGCAAACGGCGCTCAGTTTATATCCAAAGCTGAAGCAGTTTGTTGAAAATAAGAAGGATCGTTTGTACTGGGCTCTGAAAGCGGCCGCGACAGGAAATGTTATTGATTCTGCCGTTTCTCACGGTTATGATATAGAAAAGAGCATAGAAACGGAGATGGAAAGGCCTTTTGCAATTTGCAGCATCGCGCAATTTGAACGTCAATTGGAAAAAGCAAAAAGCATCTTGATTATTGGTGACAATACGGGAGAAACGGTGTTTGATTGTTTGCTCCTTAAGCAGCTTTCCGAATTTGATCTGACATATGCGGTAAGAAGCGCTCCCATACTCAATGACGCCACGATTGGGGATGCGCAAGCCTCTGGGATAGGGCGATATGCCAAGATTATTTCAACAGGATGTGATGTGCCGGGCGTGTTGCTGGACGAATGCGATGAAGCGTTTTTGGATATATTCTATGGCGCAGACATCGTGATCAGCAAAGGACAGGGCAATTATGAATCGCTGTCCGATTGCGACAGAGATATGTACTTTTTATTGAAAGCGAAATGCTCGGTGCTTTCAGGGTTGATCAGCGTGGAATTAAACGAATACGTTTTTAAGTATAACGGCTAATTGCATAACAAAACCTTGGTTTTAAAAATAGAGAGGAGAAGAGATATGTTAGAAAAGAATGTAGACTTCGCTATTTACAGAAAGCAAAGTCCAACCAAAGAGGGGTTTTTTGGTACATATGGAGGTGCCTTTATTCCGCCTCAGCTTGTTTCCGAATTTGAGAAAATATCCACAGCGTATCAGACGATATGTCAGAGCTCGCGGTTTATCAGTGAGCTGAGAAGAATCAGAAAGGAATTTCAAGGCCGTCCGACGCCCACATATCACTGTGAAAGACTATCAAACTCTTTAGGGAATTGTCAGATCTATTTAAAAAGAGAAGATTTGAATCATACGGGGGCGCATAAATTAAACCATTGTATGGGCGAAGGATTATTAGCGAAATATTTAGGTAAAAAGAAGATCATTGCAGAGACGGGTGCCGGTCAGCACGGTGTGGCCTTGGCTACCGCTGCCGCTTTTTTTGGACTGGAATGCGATATTTATATGGGAGAAGTCGATATTGCAAAACAAGCGCCGAACGTGGCGAGGATGAAGCTGCTCGGAGCGAAGGTTGTTCCGGTATCCCACGGCCTAAAGACTTTAAAAGAAGCTGTAGATGCTGCTTTTGAAGCTTATATGACAGAATATGAAGAATCCATATATTGTATTGGCTCGGTTGTCGGCCCCCATCCCTTCCCTCTCATGGTGAGAGATTTTCAGACGGTTGTCGGAATTGAGGCCAGAGAACAGTTTTTAGACATGACAGGCAATCTGCCCGATGCCATCGTCGCATGTGTGGGGGGCGGTTCTAACGCGGCGGGCATTATGATTCCGTTTTTGAATGATCCCGTTAAGCTGTATGGTGTTGAGCCTCTTGGGATAGGCACGAAGGTTGGTGAACATGCCGCAAGCCTGACGTATGGAACAGAAGGCGTGATGCACGGATTTAATTCCATTATGCTGCAAAATGAAAAGGGAGAGCCTGATCCTGTGTATTCTGTGGCAAGCGGACTTGACTACCCTTCAGTAGGGCCTGAACACGCTTATTTGAAGGGTTTAGGGCGAGTGAACTATGTGGCCGCATCTGATGATGAAGCAATAGATGCGTTCTTCGTTTTATCAAGATTAGAAGGCATCATTCCGGCTCTTGAAAGCGCCCACGCTGTCGCCTATGCTATGAAACTGGCAAAGGAAATGAGTATCGGCTCGATATTGGTGAATTGTTCAGGCAGGGGCGATAAGGATCTGGATTTTGTATTAGAGCATTATGCAGATAGATTAGGAAAATAACCGACTGAAAAGGAAAGTTATTTATCTACACCTCAAAATTAGCACATGAGATTTGCAGTATGATCGGGGGCATATAATGCTCCCGATCATACTATTAACGTAAATTGTAAAAGCTTTTCGTAAAAAGAACGGTATAACTGAATAATGTCAAGTCAACGAAATAGATCCATTAAACAATCAGCAAAAAAACGCACTCCGCGGATGTGAGTGCGTTGATGACACAAAACACTTAACCTGAGGTGACGGATTTTATAACGGCTCTTAATCGCGAAACTTCACCGTTTGGTTTTCCATGCTGTCAATGATAGCGAGGCTGTGTAAATTGTATCCGTTTTTTCGAAGCTGGTCGCCGCCGCCCTGGAATCCTTTTTCAATTACCACACCGATGCCCGAAACGGTGGCACCCGCCTGCTCACTGATATCCAAAAGGCCCAATTGTGCCTTCCCGGTAGCAAGGATATCATCAATAATCAAAATCCGGTCATTGGAGGTTAAATAGCGCTTTTCAAGTATCACGGTATAGTCTCTGCCGCGGGTGTAGCTCGTCACAGTTGTTCTGTAAACATCGCCGTCAATATTTTTGCTTTCTGATTTTTTTGCGAAAACAATCGGTACATTGAAATACTGAGCCGTGAGGCAAGCCACGGCGATGCCGCTGGCTTCTATGGTGATGACCTTGGTAATATCGACACCGTCGAACAGACGCTTGAATTCCTTTCCGATCTCGTTGAGCAAACCAATATCAATCTGATGATTCAAAAAACCGTCCACTTTGATAATGTTACCGTCTTTGATTCTGCCGTCTTTTCGGATCCGTTCTTTTAAAAGCTCCATTATTAAACCTCATTTGAAATATATTTTAATTATTATACCCGTAGTATTGAATCTTTGGAACATAAAAAATGAAAAAAGTCTATGATTCTACAAATCATATATGGAAATATGGAAATTAAACTCAAAAACCCCAATGTATGTGACAATAAGTCCCTATAGAGGGGACTTATACGCAAAAGCCGATTTTCACTTAATAGGACAGAGTGAGGACATCAATCGTTTGCTTACGATTTAAAAAGATAACATAAGAGCACTAAGGTCTTTGTGCAAGGCGGTCATCGCATCATCCGTCGACGCATTTTGCTGAAGAATATCCATTATGTGCTTATAGATCAGCGCTTCAATCACGGTGATCGGCACGAGAGAACCGTCTGGTTTTTTTACGGATTTACGCTGCCTGTTACCGGGATAGGTTTTGTATATTAACGGAAGCCAGGGGTAATGGTTGGCAAGCTCGTCGTTCGTATATACGTTTTTCAAAGGAGATTGGCCGTCAAGAATCGTGAAATACTTGCTCATATCGGAATCGCATGTCCATGCAATGAACTCGAGAGCGGCCGAGGGGTCGGGGTTGGTAGAAGGCACGGCAAGACCCCAGCTGCCAAGCACGGAATGATTTCCGGGTATGTTCGCGTAGCCGATTTTGCCGATAATTTTGGACTTCGCTGTGTTATTGACGTCTGCAATAAATGATGCGAAGCTGACAAGCATGGCTGTTTTGCCAAGATAAAAATCCTCAACAGTGTTTTCAACGTTGTAGCTGAGTGTCTGCGGCGGAGCAAATTTAAAAGCTTCAACCAGACTGTTGACTCCTTTTTTAAAGGCCGGTGAGGTCACAAGCGGGTTCCCGTCGTCGTCGAACACGCAGGTGTTGTAAGCCCAAACGCGTGAAAGAAGCTCGGGCAGAAGATAGACATAATTACGTGCGGAAAAAGATGTGCCATAGTCCACCGGCGACATCGGATTCATTGAGCGTGTAAAGAAGCTGCTGATAACATTGAACTCAAACCACGTTCTCGGTACACGTAATTTTGTTCCATATTTCTTTCTGAAGATATCACAAAGCTTAGGATCTTCGAATAAATCACGCCGGTAAAGCAAAAATTGAGGCCCGAAGAGAAACGGCGTCCCATAATATCTGCCGTTAACCATCCCCACCTTGTTCAAAAGCCCGTCTAAAAAGACAGATTGATCAATGGCGCTAGAGTTCATATAATCGGTTATATCCGTAAATAGATTTTCGGAGACAAGAATGTCGAGCCATGGATTATCGTACATGCACACATCAAAATTGGACATATAGTCTTTATCCATGAGCTTTGAAAGGATTGTGCCATGCTCACAGAGGGTCACATCAACATCAATACCGGTTCTTCGGGTAAAGTCTGAGTGCGTTCTGATAATACCATGGGCATTCAGTGAATTCAGGAATAATGCGCGCAGTTTCTTTTCAACCGGCTTGCGCGGGCTTACGGGTGCCTTTGCGGCCTCGAAAAGATCTTTGCCAATAATCTTATCATGCAGAATAATCTGCTGCTTCTCAAACATCAACGGACTGCCAATATTGCTTAGCAGAAGCTTTGCTGCCTTGGTACCCAGATAATTGGCCGGACGCATCGTAAAAATAATGTTATTATATTTTAATACGCTGGATAAAGTCTCCTGGCCAATCGATACCATCACCATGTCATCATATAGCGAAATGCCTGCAAGGTACGCGGCCTGCTCCAAGCCGTTTGTAAGAAGCTGGGATGTCGAGATAATCGCTTGCGGAGAAGAATCCTGAAACAGGGAGATGCCCGTTCTGAAGGCTTCTTCTTTTGTCATATTTATGTGGCGAATAAGGTTAAGGTCAATATCCATGCCATGTTCGCTAAAATAGTCGAAATAAGCCGATGTGTATTCTCGTTCGCAAGAGAAATGCTCGGGTCCGGCAACGAGAGCAATCTTTCTGTAGCCGTGTTCGAACAATTGCGACATAAGATGAGTCATTGTTTCATATTGATCGAACGAAATAAAATTCGCATCATATGACGTCACTTTCCGGTCAATAAAAAGCAAAGGTGTGCCTGTTAAGCGGTCATAAAACTCATGACCTGTTTGGCAGGACATAACAATAAGCCCGCAAACATTTTTTTTCAGGAGACTGTTGACTCCCGCAATTTCGTTTTCGGGCACATCTCCCGTTAAGACCAGATTGAGATAATAACCTGCTTTTTTAATTTCCGACTCAATGCCTTCAAGCATATACGCATAATAATATTCAGCCGTATTTGGTAAAACAACGCCGATTTCACGATTGCTGTTCGTGCGGAGATTTTTTGCGTATGGGTTTGGCCTATAATTAAGTTGTTCAATAGCGGTTTCTATTCTCTTTGATGTTTCCGGCAGCACATGCTTGGCGCCGGTCAGGTAATTGGATACTGTTCCGACTGACACTTCGGCAAGCTTTGCGACATCCTTGATAGTACTCATTTTAGCTCCGTCTGTTATGAATTAATCTAATTATAAGATAGGTACATACAAAAAGCAATAAGAAAGTGAAACGGTTCAATAAAATGCTTATTCAATGTTCATTAATAATGCGTAGCACATATATCGCTATAACAAGCAGATTACACACTTAAATAGATAGAATGTACGTACTTTCAGTGAAACGATTCAATAAAAAATTTAATGAATCTGATTGACAATGAGCTTAAATGCATTATAATTGGACGTAGCAAATAAAACAATTTTAATTAAAGCAATTGCCATCTTACTGACAATACTATAAATACACTACTAGATTGATTTTATGACGAAAGGATTATTATTGTGGCTGAAGTATTGCTTGAAATGACCGGTATTCAGAAGTCCTTTCCCGGGGTTCACGCTTTGGACAACGCGGCTCTTTGCGTGAACAAAGGTGAAGTGCATGCTCTTGTGGGAGAAAACGGGGCCGGCAAATCAACTCTTATGAAGGTGCTGTCCGGCATCTATAAGAAAGACAGCGGCACGATCAAATTCCGTGGTGAAGAGGTTGAACCTACAGATCCTAAGCATGCGCAGGCGCTCGGCATTGGTATTATCCATCAGGAATTGAACTTGATGCCGCATCTGACGGTGGCTCAAAACATCTTCATCGGCAAGGAGCCGACACGCGGCTTATTTATCGATCAAAGCTCCGAGAACAAGAGCGCAAGGGAAATGCTTAGCGCGCTCAACGTCGACATTAATCCTGCGATGCCGGCCGGACACCTTACTGTTGCCAAACAGCAGATGGTGGAGATTGCAAAGGCGCTTTCATACGACAGCGAGTTGCTGATTATGGATGAGCCCACCGCTGCTCTTACCGAGAGTGAGATTGAGGAGCTTTTCAAAGTTATCCACGATCTGCGTGAAAAAGGGCATGGTATCATCTATATCTCGCACCGCTTGGACGAGCTGCCAAAGATCAGCGATCGCATTACCGTGATGCGCGACGGGCAATATGTGGGCACCGAGGAAACCAAGAACGTGACGAAGGAAAAAATCATCAGCATGATGGTTGGCCGTACGATTTACGAAAAGCCGAAATCCCATAGTACCGTTCCGGAGGGAGCCCCCGTTGTCTTAAAGGTTGAGAACATGATGGCCAGCAACGTCATTGATGTGTCGTTCGAATTGAGAAAAGGGGAGATACTTGGTTTTGCCGGTCTCATGGGAGCGGGACGCACCGAGACCATGCGCGTGCTGTTTGGCGCGGATTCTATGGAAAGTGGACAGGTTTTTGTTAAAGGAAAGAAAGTCAACATAAAGTCTCCCAGCGATGCTATCGCAAACGGCATTTGCTATTTGTCTGAAGATAGAAAAGCATTTGGTCTTGCAGTCGGCTTAAGCGTAAGAGATAACTGCGTGATGGCAACGCTGGACGAATATATGGTGGGGCCTTTCACCAATGATAAAAAGATCGACGAAATAACAAACGACTTTATAAAAAAGATTGACATAAAAACGCCATCGGGCAAACAGCTTGTGAGAAATCTGTCCGGCGGCAATCAGCAAAAAATCGTCATTGCAAAATGGCTGATCAGAAACAGCGATATCCTCATATTTGACGAACCAACACGCGGAATCGATGTTGGGGCCAAACAAGAGATTTATAAATTAATGAACGCTCTTGCGTCTGAGGGGAAATCGATCATCATGATATCGTCGGAAATGCCGGAACTGCTGCGCATGAGCGACAGGCTTATTGTTATGTGTGAAGGCTGCGTAACAGGCGAGCTGGATGTTTCTGACGTAACACAAGAAAAAATCATGACTTTAGCAACAATGAATATGTGAGGTTAATGTAATGGAAACCAAGAAAATAACTGCAACAAACAAAAGGTTTGATTTGACAAAGCTCTTAGCCCCGGCGGTTCTCGTGATCTTATATGCGTTCTTCTCGTTTTTTGGCAATAACTTTTTCTCCACCGATTACTTGGTCAACATTCTTGACGGATCGTATTATATTGGATTTATGGCGATCGGTGTGACTTTTGTTATTATAACCGCTGGTATCGATCTTTCTCTGGGTACGAACATGATGGCCGCGGCTCTTTTAGGCGGTTGGGCGTTTAACACGCTTGGATGGCCGATGGGCTGGTGCCTCATGCTTGTTATTCTGACGGCAACGGTCATGGGCTTAATCAACGGTATTATGGTTGCTTACTTTAAGCTGCCCCCGTTTATTGCCACATTGGGCATGATGATGATGGGTATGGGCTTTGGCGCGATTGTAACCAAGGTTCAGACGATGAGATATCCCACATTCGGAACGCCCGAAGGCTGGTTCAAAAACGTTTTCTACAAAACGACCGACGGTATACCTCTCGGTGCCATCTGGCTGGCCGTGTTCATACTGATTGCGTATCTGATTCTCAACAAGACAAAATTTGGCCGTTATACATTTGCGATCGGATCTAACATTGAAGCAGCGCGGCTTTCAGGTATCAAAACCCGTCCGTGGCTCGCAGCTGTTTACACATTCTGCGGTCTTTGCAGCGGCCTTGCTGGCGTGATGTATGCGGCAGTTTACACATCTATCATTCCTTCCACCGGTAACGGACTGGAACTCCTTGGTATCGCTGGCGTTGTTATCGGTGGTACAAGCATGAGCGGCGGTACAGGTACGCTGGTTGGCACGATCATCGGTGTGTTCATCATGAGCGTGCTCAAACAAGGTCTTATGTCGATGGGACTTCAGAGCCATTGGCAAACGTTCTTTACGGGCATTGTCGTCATCGCTGCGGTTCTGCTTGACCAATACCGTATAAGGAAGGGTAACCAGGTAAGAAAAGCCTAAAACTGGATATAATGATGTCATCCTCGGGACATACCCGTTGGAAAATAAAGAGGAGGAATAAACATGAAAAAAGTTCTATTGATGATGCTGACGCTGGCTATGGTGTTTTCGCTCGTCGCTTGCGGCACACCCACACCGGCCCCTTCGGAAACCCAAGAAGCTCCCGCAGCCGAGACTTCGGCTCCTGTGGCTGAAGAGCCGTCCGAGGCACCTGCAGAAGGCAAACCTTACATCGCAGTTATTTCGAAGGGCTTCCAGCACAAATTCTGGCAGACAGTTTTGTCTGGCGCTCAGGATGCTGCCGACAAGTATGGCGTAGATATGACGTTCGACGGCCCTCCGTCTGAATCGGATATCAGCGTACAGGTTGATATGGTTAATGCGGCCATGGGTAAGAATCCTGCGGCTCTGGCTCTTGCGGCTCTTGATACCGAATCTTTGAACGAACAGCTGAACACATGCGTGGAGAAGGGTATTCCGGTTATCGGTTTTGACTCCGGTGTTCCGAATGCTCCCGCGGGTTCGATCGTGTCTACGGCTTCTACAGACAACGAAGCTGCCGGCGCTCTTGCTGCAGACGAAATGTACAAAAAAGTTGAAGCTGCTGTTAAGGCTGCGACAAAGGATGCTCCTATTGTGATCAGCGTGATCAGCCAGGATGCGACATCCGCTTCCATCACAGGCCGTACAACCGGTTTTGTGAACAAAATGTTTGAGCTTTGTGATGCTGCACAGTCGGGCCTCGTTGCTGTGACTGGTCATGACACATGGAACAAGGCTTCCGGTTCCGGTGATGTTGCGGTTGAAATTCTCGTTTCCATCGCGGCTTCCACAAGCGTAACGGATTGCCAGACTGCTGCTCAGGCTGTTCTTCAGAAAGCACCCGTTGGCGTGTTCTGCACAAACTCCGGCTCTGTTGACGGTATGCTTGCTGCGACGACTGACGGTTCCGACCTCGATCGTGAAAAAGGCAAATACAAAGACATGCTCGTTGTTGGTTTCGACTCCGGCGCGACACTGCTCAACGCCATCACAAACAAGTGGTTCGACGGCGCTGTGACACAGGATCCGTACATGATCGGATACTATGCGGTTGAATTGGCTGTTAAGACCTTAAACGGCGAGACAGTTGATGAAATGGTTGACACAGGCTGCAAATACTACAATGCCGAGAACATGGGCGACGAAGGCATTGCGAACCTGCTCTACGAATAAACACTAAGAGAATCGTAATAAATGAGGGCAGCCAACAATGGCTGCCCTCAATATTAACAAAACATTTTAAGTAGATACAAAGTTGCATAAAGAACAATAAAGACATGATAAATATGGAATGGGGTAGAACAAGATGCTGTTAGGAGTACCAAAAATACTGTCACCTGAAATTGTCGCAACGCTTTGCGAAATGGGACACAGTGATGTTATCGTAATTGGCGATGCTAATTTTCCGGGAAAAAAATTCGCGACTGTCGGTGGGTGTAAGTTTTTACGCGCGGATGGTCTATCCGGAACAGATTTGCTGGAAGCGATTCTTTCTGTGATACCTTGCGACACGTACTCCGAGAAACCGGTAAAACTCATGCAAACAATGGAATGCGATAGAGATTTGGAAATACCAATTTGGGATGAATATAAAAAGATTGTTTCTAAACACGATGTGCGTGGCGAAGAAGCAATTGGTTTTTTAGATAGATATGATTTTTATGACGAAGCAAAAAATGCGTATTGCATTATACAATCCGGTGAAGAGGCGATTTACGCCAATGTCATGATCCAAAAGGGAGTCATAAAGTAAAATGGCTAAAGATATGCTGCTCGGCATTGATATCGGAACAAGCGGATGCAAAATTGCGCTATTTTCACGTGATGGAAGCGTCATTTGCTCTGTGACAGAAGAATATCAGGTTTATTATCCTGCGCCGGGGTTCGTTGAACAGGAACCGGATGAATGGTGGGATGCCGTCTGTCGTGGTACAAAAAAGCTGATTCAGGAAAACAGCATCAATCCCGCCAATATTGCCGGTGTGGGGGTAGGCGGACAAAGCTGGGCAGCGATTGCGGTAGATGAAAAAGGTGACGTGCTGACTCGCAATCCGATCTGGATGGATACCCGCTCGGAGGCCATATGCAGACAGCTCAATGAAGCAGTCGGTGAAGACCGTATATTTGCCGTATCGGGTAATCCGCTCAAAGCGCAATACACGACAGGCAAAATCATCTGGTATAAACAAAACCAGCCGGATGTATATAAGAAAACAAACAAGATTCTTCAATCAAACAGTTATATCGTATACCGCATGACAGGCGTCATGAGTCAGGATGTGTCCCAAGGATACGGCATTCATTGTTTTGATATGAGAAAAAGCTGTTGGGATAAAGAGATGTGTGCATCCCTTGGCATTAATCCGGGCATTTTACCTGATATTGCAGCATGCCACGAAGTCGTAGGTGCGATATCGCAAAGTGCCGCAGATTGTATGGGATTGTCAGCCGGTACGCCGGTTGTGGCGGGCGGCCTTGATGCCGCATGCGGAACATTGGGCGCCGGCGTGCTTGAACCGGGTCAGACACAGGAACAAGGTGGTCAGGCTGGCGGCATGAGCATATGTCTTAAGGATTACTGTGCCGATCCCACGTTGATACTGGGCCATCATGTGGTGCCAGACAGATGGCTTTTACAGGGCGGGACGACGGGTGGCGGCGGCGCTATTCGCTGGTTCCATGAGCAGTTTGGATATGAGGAAAGACTCAAAGCAAAGGAGTCGGGCGGCTCATCGCTGGCCTTGCTGGATAAGCTCGCACAAGATGTACCCGCCGGAAGTGACGGCGTTGTTTTCCTTCCCTACATGGCAGGGGAAAGATCGCCGATATGGGACGAGAAGGCAAAGGGTGTCTTTTATGGGCTTGACTATTCGAAGACCAAAGCCCATATGACGCGTGCAGTCATGGAAGGTGTGGCATACTCCGTTCGACACAATATAGAGGTCGCGGCTGGTGCAGGTGCGACTGTCGGAACAATGCGCTGCATGGGCGGCGCCGCAAACTCAACATTCTGGACACAGCTTAAAGCGGATATAACGGGAAAATCCATAGAGGTTCCAGCATCGGATACGGCCACCACTCTGGGGGCGGCGATACTCGCCGGTGTGGGTGTGGGTGTATATCGTGACTTCGCCGACGCCGTTGCACAAACGGTTAAGGTCAGAAGAAGACACGAGCCGAACAACGCAAACAAGCAGGAATACGATCGTAGATACGAAACATATCTGGAGTTGTATTCTGCGCTTAAATATTTAATGCATAGGTGAGGATAAAGACAAAATGAAAGCAGCTGTTGTTGTTGCAAATGAAGAAATTCAGTATATGGATATTGAGGAACCTAAGGTTTCAAAAGGCACGGTCAAAGTTAAGGTGGCAGTATCGGGAATCTGCGGATCTGATATACCGCGTGTACTTCACAATGGTGTGCATTTCTACCCCATTGTGCTTGGACATGAATTTTCCGGCGATGTCGTGGAAGTGGGAGAGGGAGTGACTTCGGTCAAGGTAGGAGACAGGGTGGCGGGAGCACCGCTGGTTCCATGTATGGTTTGCGGTGACTGCCAAAAAGGCAATTACGCGCTGTGCAAAAATTACACATTTATTGGCTCGAGACAGAACGGCAGCAACGCGGATTATGTGGTGATACCTGAACGTAATGCCGTTGTATTTGACAAATCCATAAGCTATGAGCAGGGCGCCATGTTTGAGCCTTCAACAGTGGCTCTTCACGGGGTATTGCAGAATGATTATCGGGGCGGCGGCACGGTCGCCATACTCGGCGGCGGTACAATCGGTATTTTCACATTACAGTGGGCAAAGCTTCTCGGTGCCAAAAAAGTCATCGTATTTGATATCAGCGAGGAACGGCTTGCTCTGGCGAAAAAGCTGGGCGCGGATGCGGTTGTGAATACGCTCAAAGAGGGTTTTATTGATGATGCGCTGGCGTATACCGATGGCGGCAGCGGTTATAACTACGTTTATGAAACGGCCGGCGTGACGGCAACAATGAAGATCGCTTTTAAACTTGCTGCGCCAAAGGCTAACGTCTGCTTTATCGGCACGCCGCACACCGATCTTAGTTTTACACCGGCGGAATGGGAAAATATGAACCGAAAGGAATTTCGATTAACAGGTTCATGGATGAGCTACAGCGCGCCGTTTCCGGGAATTGAATGGACGATGACAGCGGATTACTATGCCGCGGGTAAGCTGAAGTTTGACGAAGGCTTGATTGGAGAGCGTATACCGATGTCTAGGGCGCAGGAGGCGTTTCAGAAGTTCAAGACGCCGGGTGCAGTAAAAGGCAAAATACTACTTATGAATAATCAATAATAAGGAGGAACAAAAATGGAATTCATCGATCCTAAAAAAGTCCCGCAGAGGACGTTATACGATGGTGGCAAGATGCCCTGCATCGGCATGGGCACGTTTGGTTCAGACCGATTCACACCGGATCAGGTATCGGCAGCGGTGTCGGGAGCGATAAAGGTGGGTTACCGCATGTTTGACTGTGCCGCGGTATATGGCAATGAAGACATGATAGGCGACGTGTTTCAGGACGCTTTCGACAATGGAATTGTCAAGCGCGAGGAGTTGTTTATCACGACAAAGGTTTGGAACAACATGCACAGCAGAGGTGATGTGCTGATTTCGTGCGCCAAAAGTTTAAAAGACTTGCATCTTGATTATATTGATGCTTTCTTTGTTCATTGGCCGTTCCCGAACTACCATGCACCGGGATGCACCGGAGATGCGCGCAATCCTGATTCCAAGCCGTTTTCAGTCGACAGATTTATGGATACTTGGAAGCAATGCGAACGCCTTGTCGATATGGGGCTCGTGAAATACATCGGCATGTCTAGCATGACAATACCCAAGCTGGAAGCTGTGCTGCCGCTGTGCCGCATCAAACCGGCTGTGATTGAAATGGAGCTGCATCCAAGCTTCCAACAGCCTGAGCTTTATGATTACATCGTATCAAAAGGCATCGTACCCATCGGTTTTTGCCCCATCGGTTCGCCCACGCGTCCTGACCGTGACAAGACGGAAAACGACGTTGTCGATATACAGATGCCTGAGGTTGTGGAAATTGCCAAGGCGCACGGCGTGCATCCCGCGGTCATCTGCTTAAAGTGGGCAGTGCAGCGCGGTCAGGCTCCGATACCGTTCTCGGTTTACGAAAACGAGTATACGAGCAACCTAAAATGTGTAACAGAGGATCCGCTTTCTGACAAAGAAATGGATTCAATCAAAGCTGCCGACAAGAACTGCCGCCTTATTAAAGGACAGGTGTTCTTATGGGAAGACGCAAAGAGCTGGGAAGATCTCTGGGATTTGGACGGAACAATTACAAAATGAGAACAGCAGAATTTTTCAGTCAGCTCATAAAAGAGCAAAAAAACGGGTCGGATAAAGCCATTTGTTCCATTTGCAGCGCCAACGAGTTTGTGCTGGAAGCTGCCATGGAAGATGGCCGCGATAACGATCTTATGGTGTTAATTGAAGCGACCTCAAATCAGGTCAACCAGTTTGGCGGATACACCGGTATGAAACCAAGCGACTTTATGGCATTCGTCCGCCGTATCGCGGGAAAAGTCGGGCTTGATGAGAACCAGCTTATCATAGGCGGAGACCATTTAGGACCGTTGACTTGGAAGAATGAAGCCGAAGAAGCCGCCATGGAAAAGGCTGAAGAGCTGATCAGGCAATATGTCGCTGCGGGATTCACAAAAATCCACTTAGACACAAGCATGCGCCTTGCGGACGACTCGACAACGGAGCGCCTTTCAGATGAGACAATTGCAAGACGCGCCGCGCGTTTATGCGCGGCAGCAGAAGCGGGTGATGCAAAGCCCGTATATGTGATAGGCAGCGAAGTGCCGGTTCCGGGCGGTGCAACAGAGAATGAAGACAGCATTGCCGTGACTTCGCCGGAGGACTTAACATCGACTCTGGACGCGTTTAAAAAGGCGTTTGATGACAAGGGGCTCAGTGATACATGGCAAAGAGTTGTTGCGGTTGTGGTTCAGCCGGGCGTCGAGTTCGCTGACAACACAATAATCAAATATGAGCCGGAAAAAGCGAAAGAGCTCATCAGCTATGCGAAGAGCCTTGAAGGTATTATACTTGAAGGGCATTCCACTGATTACCAGCCCAAGGCTGTGCTCGATTCAATGCGCCGTGACGGGATAGGCATATTGAAGGTGGGTCCGGCGCTGACATTTGCTCTGCGTGAAGCGCTGTTTGCCCTTGAGGATATGGAGCGCATCTTATATCCGTTTTCGCCAAAGGGTGGCTACTCTTACTTCCGTGATGTGCTCGAAGGCAAGCTGATGAGCGATGAGAAGTACTGGAAGAGTTATTATCACGGTAGTGAACAGGATATCGCCTACGCGAGAAAATTCAGTCTATCCGACAGATGCCGTTATTATCTTGATGATGTAGCGATAAAGGCGTCGATAGACCGATTGGTCGCAAATATTAACGCGGTGGAATTGCCATTCGGGTTGATATCTCAGTACTTTCCTGAACAAAAAGAAAAGGTGCTTACGCAGAAAGATAAAACGACTGCGCAAATGCTCATTAAAGAACGCATTAAAGATGTGATAAAGACCTATAGATAAGTCGCTGAAGTACGCGAGTCATATATCAATCATAAGGAATAGAAAACGAATATAAAAGTTTGGTTTTCCTCCAATATAATGCGAAGCTCTTCTGTGTCGATAACGACACAGAAGAGCATTTGTTTTTTATAGAATAAACGGCTCTATGTCAATGGTTGGGGTGACGTAGACAAAAGTAATTATTACAGGGTTCCGATCACATTCAAGTGATCGGAATCCTGTTAGCATTCAGAGTTAGTAAAATTCGGCGCCGGAAGTTCTCAAA
>JAEWQS010000120.1 GCA_023399095.1 Bacillota bacterium | reverse complement strand
GCGGGCTGACACGCGCACAGGCACAAAAGCTTGCCGCGCAAACGGTGATGGGCAGCGCCAAAATGGTGCTTAATACCGGCAGCCATCCAGGTGTGCTCAAAGACGAAGTTTGTTCGCCGGGCGGAACAACGATTGAAGCGGTCAAATCACTCGAAAATGATGGTTTTCGCAGCGCTGTCATGAACGCTGTGGTCAAATGCGCGGATAAATCCCAGAAAATGTCTAAATTATGATGAAAGAGGTTATCATATATACAGACGGCGCTTGCTCACATAATCCGGGGCCCGGCGGTTGGGCCGCCGTGCTGATCTATAAGGGTAACGAAAAAAAGATCAGCGGCTTTGAGCCGGATACGACGAATAACCGCATGGAATTATCCGCCGTGCTCGAAGCGCTAAAAGCACTTAAAGAGCCGTGCAGCGTGATCGTCCATACTGATAGTGCATATATCCATAACGCATTCGAACGCGGATGGATCGATAAATGGCTTTCAAACGGTTGGAAAAACGCATCCAAACAACCTGTGGAGAATCAAGACCTATGGAAAGAGATTCTGCAAGCCGCACAAAATCATAAGGTCTCATACAAAAAGGTTAAGGGACACTCTGACGATAAGTATAACAACATTTGTGATGAGCTTGCAAGAAAAGCGATTAAGGATAACAAAGCATAAATGGGATATTTATAACTATGCGTAAAAGGCTAGTTTTGCGCATAGTTATTGCGATATTATCACAAATGAGCTATAATTATCACATCTAATATGATTTGCAGGTATTGTATGTCCAAACTCAGCAAAACGGAAATCAATATTCAAAAGACAGAAAAACTGCGCCGTGTACTCGATACGCTGCCCAAGTTCTGCCTTGAGTATTTCCGTGGCATCGAACCAAATACATTGTTACTCACTCGTATCAATTACGCATACGATCTGCGCCTCTTTTTCAGCTTTCTGGAAAACGAGCTCGGTAAAGACAGCAACAATATGAAGGCGTCCGATTTAAATGCAATTACCTTAACAGACATCGAACGTTTTCTTGAATATGTGTCTTTATATTATAAAGATGATACTGCCATAGAAAACGGTGAAAAAGGCATTGCGCGCAAGCTGTCAACTTTACGCGCTTTTTTTAAGTACTACTATAACAAAGAAATGCTTGAAAATAACGTGACCACACGCCTACAGACACCGAAAATTCATGAAAAGCCGATATTGCGTTTGGATCAAAGCGAAGCTTTAAAACTGCTGCATGTGATCGACACCGGTGACGGCCTGACGGACAAGCAGCTAGACTATCACCAACGCACGCGCCTGCGCGATCTTGCGATATTTACGCTGTTTCTTACAACCGGCATTCGCATCAGCGAGCTCTGCGCGCTGGACGTCAGCGATATTGATCTTCAAAGTCGTTCATTTAAGGTGCTGCGTAAAGGCGGCAATGAAACTTTGCTATATTTCAGCGAACAGACCGCAGGTGCTCTTGAGCAGTATCTGGAGCAGAGGAAAAGCGCCGCTAACTATAGCCTCAGCTCTCCCCTGTTTCTCTCCCTCCAGAGTAAGCGAATGAGTGTTCGTGCCCTGCAGATGCTCGTTCAAAAGTATGCTCAGCTTGCCGTTCCACTGAAAAATATCTCTCCACACAAGCTGCGAACCACATATGGGACGTTGTTATATCAGCAAACAGGCGATATCTATCTTGTGGCGGATGTTCTTGGGCATAAAGACGTCAATACCACGCGGAAACATTATGCTGCGATCGACGAATCACGCAGAAAAAAGGCGTCTGAGGCTGTTTTGTTCGATCCTGACGACCAATAAGAACATTTGTTTGCATTTTTCATTGACATCAAGCCAAGGTTTTGTTATATTTTTTTTAGTAAGAAGACGGACAAACATGTTATATTTTTTATAATGGTAATGTTTATTCGGTCGGAGCAATATAAAACACAAGTGAGGTTTCTATGGAAGATTTGACACGGCGGCAAAACGAAGTGCTCGAATACTTAAAGGATTACATCAATGACAACGGCTACGCGCCCTGCGTGCGCGATATCTGTCAGGCTCTTGATCTGAAATCCACATCGACAGCGCATGCACATCTCACAAAGCTCGAAAGAAAGGGTTATATCTCAAGAGATCCGGCCAAGCCGCGTACCATCATGATTCTGGACGGCAGCGCACAAAAGCAGCGTATGGTGGCAGTGCCTGTTTTGGGTCGAGTCGCAGCGGGTTACCCGATTACAGCCGTAGAAAACATTGAAGAATACCTCTCTCTCCCCTATTCACTTCTTGGCAGCGACGACGTTTTTATATTAAACGTCTGCGGCGACAGCATGGTTAATGCCGGCATATTTGATAGAGACAAGATCATCGCACAAAAACAGGATTACGCACAAAACGGCGACATCGTCGTCGCATTGCTCGAGGACGAAGCCACCGTCAAACGTTTTTTTGTGGAAAACGGACATGTCCGTCTTCAGCCCGAAAATGACAATTATGCACCAATCTACACGCGCAATATCGATATACTCGGCAAGGTGATCGGTGTGCTGCGCATGTTCAGGTAACATTCATTTCCTCGAGCGCCGTCATGAGCCCCAGCTTCATGTGGGTATAGGTTAAGCCGCCTTGTGCGTAAACAATATACGGCGGTTTCACAGGCGCGTCCGCGCTGAGCTCTATAGAAGCGCCCTGAACGAACGTCCCCGCGGCCATGACGATCGGGTCATCATAACCCGGCATATCCCAGGGCACAGGCACAGCCCGGCTGTCTACAGCCGCGGCTTTTTGTATGCCGCGCGTATAGGCCAAAAGCAGCTGCTCATCTTCCAGCATGATCGATTGCGTGATATCGCTTCTGGTATCATCATGCTTTGGAAACACCTTGTATCCGAGCGTCTCAAAAACCTTGGCGAAAAGCACGCTGCCTTTGAGTGCTTGTCCCACCACATGCGGTGCCATAAAAAGCCCCTGAAAAAAGCTGCGATATGACGCTTCATACGAGCCGACCTCCATGCCAAGTCCGGGACACGTCAGTCTGTTTTCCACAAGCTCCACAAGGTCTGCGCGCCCGGCCACATAGCCGCCAGTGGGCGCAAACCCGCCACCCGGATTTTTGATCATTGAACCCGCAATCAGATCCACACCACATTCTATGGGCTCTTCAAGCTCGCAAAACTCACCATAACAGTTATCAACAATAATAATGATTTCGGGATACTGACGTTTAATGGCGAGAACAAATTCGCGTATTTCCAGTGTGGAAATCGCTTTGCGCCATTCATAGCCTCGGGAGCGCTGAATAAAGAGCGCCTTAGGGCGCTCGCAGGATTTAATCACACGTTCTACGCGCGCCAAATCGATGCTCCCGCTTGGGAGCATATTCACCTGCTGATAGTTTACGGCCCAATCCATAAGCGAGCCGGTATCACCTGCACTCTTCTTGCCGATGACATTTTGCAGCGTATCGTACGGAGGTCCCGTCACACTGATAAGCGTATCCAAAGGGCGCAGCAATGCATATAAAGCAAGCGAAATCGCGTGCGTACCCGAAGCAATATGCGGACTCACCACAGCCTTTTGTGCCATGACGATGCGTGCAAACACGTTACACAGAGCCTGTCTGCCCTCATCCGCATAGCCATAGCCCGTGGTGGGCGCAAAATGACGCTGGCTGATGTTTTCCTGACGAAACGCATCAATCACTTTGTATTGATTGTTTTCCGCCGTTGTTTCAATGGGTTTGAAGACATGTGAAACAGCTCTCTCCGCGTCATTAACAAGCGATTGAGTTTTCCTGCTTATTTTTAAGTTGTCGAGTGTCTGCATATGTTATTCTTCCGGTGATTCTTTCTGTTTGTCTGAGAACGTGAAGAATACGGCTCTCGAAGGCGATATTGTGGACACTGCGTGCTTATAGATCATCAGTTGCTTACCGTCACTATCGAGGATGATCGTAAAATTATCAAACCCCTTTACCGTGCCTTTGATCTGATAGCCGTTTGTCAAATGAATCGTCACAATCACGTGTTCTTTGCGAACCTGATTTAAAAAAACATCCTGGAGAACGATGACTGACTTTTGCATATTAAAACCCCTTTCCTTTTATATAAAGCATTATATCATTTATTGTGTCTTCTATACATGGATGTGTGCAAACATCAAACCAGACAATGCGTTCATCCCGTCGAAACCAGGTCATCTGCCGCTTGGCAAACCGCCTTGTATTACGTTTGATCAACGAAAAAGCTTCATCAAGACCCGTTTCACCTTTAAAATAACATATGAGTTCTTTGTAGCCTATGGCTTTAAGCGCATTGATATCACCATATGCGTCATATATACGACGCGCTTCATCCACAAGACCCAATTGTATCATTTCATCCACGCGCGCCTCGATACGCTCGTAGAGCATATCTCTTGGCAGGGTTAGCCCAATCATCAAGAAATCGTCATCCGTGTTGGGTTGCCTGAAATTATACGCGGTTTCGCCCTTTGATTCTAATATCTCAAGGCGGCGTATGATACGCCTTTTGTCCGTATTTGCGATGATTTTGGCATATTCAGGGTCTTTTTTTTCCAGTATATTATACAAGTATTCTGTGCTTTTGTCATCCGCAAGTTGTGTATACTTTTGTCGAATTATGTCATCGCTACACTTTTTGCCAAAATTTAAGCTGTATACCAAAGAATTAATATACAGTCCTGTTCCGCCTGCGACGACAGGGGCTTCGCCTTTTGCGTTGGCTTTTTCTATAAGAGAAGTAGCGCTCTTTTGAAATTCGGCAGCGGAATAGGCTTCATCAGGATTCACGATGTCGATCATCTCATGTCTGACACCCTGCATTTCTTCTTGAGTCGCTTTGGCCGTGCCAATATCCATGCCTTTATATATCTGCATGCTGTCAGCGGAAACAATACAGGTACCAAGCTGCTTTGCCACCTCAACAGAAACCTTTGTTTTCCCCGAAGCCGTGGGCCCGGTGATGATGATAAATCGTCTCATAATACTCTCTTAAAACTTTTTTCTATCTGCTTCTTTGTTATGACGGTAATGACAGGCCGTCCGTGCGGACAGGTCGGCGTCACGCCTGTGTTCAAAAAGCTCTGTGCGACGCTGAGCAGTTCAGCTTGCGATAGCTTATCTCCTGCTTTCACAGCACTGCGGCATGATGCGCGTATAATAAGCTCTCTTTTGAGCACTTCTTTTCCTCGGTTCTCCGATATCTCACCGAGCACGTCATTGATAAGCTCAGTCACAGATACGCCGGATACAACCATAGGCACTGCGCTCACTTTATATTCAAGCGTACCAAAAGGCTCGATATCAAAACCGAGCGATTGAAATACGCTTAAATTATCATCAATAAGCAGTTTTTGCGCGTGAGACACGGTGAGCACAGACGGTATCAGCAGCGGCTGAGACGCGCTGCTTTGAGTATTGATAAACTTATCATACAGCAAACGCTCATGAGCAGCATGTTGGTCTATAATCAGCAGATCATCTCCCTGTTCCACAAGCACATAGGTGTCCGAAAAACAACCTATCAAACGAAAGCCCTGTGGCTCATCAATCGCGGGTACACTCTCATATTGAGATTCCGGCATATCGATTGCTACGTCTTCCGAATTCAGACTGTCATCCACCTCGCGCGGAGCCTCATAGATATAAGTCTCATGTGTGGGCTGCGCCGTTATCGTCTCCTTAAGAGCCGCGCCGCCAAAGCCCGAAAACAATGCCGTCTGAAACACTTCCTTGGGTGCCTGCATTTCCACGCTGCTGCGTGGTTTTTCGGGCTGAGCAGGCATATCGATCATCACACTGCCGCGAATCTCGTTGGAGGCCTGCGAAACAGCTTCCTTTATCACGTATTCCACTGCCGCATTGTCACGAAAACGCACTTGAAGCTTATTGGGATGCACGTTGACATCCACCGAACCCGGCGGAAGCATGATATTGAGCGCATAAAAAGGCGATTCGCCCTTCACAAGCGTAGTCCCGTATGCGCTTTTGACCATGTCGCCAAGTGCCGAGCTTCTGACAAAGCGCCTGTTGACAAAAAGCGAACCCTTCTGCTTGTTTTTCATTACAGCACCCGGCCGCGACACATAACCTTCCACTTTATTATCGTTAGCTTCATCTGATACATAAACAATATTATCCATGAGTGCGGCGCCGTATACGCAATAGATCGCATCCTTTAAGTCGCCGTTGCCCGGGCTGTGATAGATCGTTTTGCCCTGAGAGGTGTAATGGAACGAAATTTCGGGAAAAGCAAGTATATACCGCGATACGAGATCTGAGACATACGCGGCCTCCTGCTGATCCGACTTCAAAAACTTAAGCCGTGCGGGAACGTTATAAAACAAATTGCTGACCGTCACAGACGTGCCGTCCGGCAGCCCCGCAGGGCTGATACCGTCCATTCTGCCGCCCGATACGCGTATCTGAGTGCCAAGTTCTGCCTCACGCCTTTTCGTCTTCATATCCACAACGGACACGGCCGCAATACTGGACAGTGCTTCACCGCGAAAGCCCTGCGTGTTGATAAAATACAGATCATTTTCGGTCGATATTTTGCTTGTCGCGTGCTTTTCAAAAGCAAGCTCCGCGTCCTCTGCGTCAATACCCTTGCCGTTATCCGTGACGCAAAGCTGCTTGACTCCGCCGCCTGTGATGCTGATGCTGATAGCGCTCGAGCCTGCATCAATCGCGTTTTCGATGAGTTCTTTAACAACGCTCAGCGGGCGCTCCACCACTTCTCCAGCCGCGATTTTATCGGATACGTTTTTTGGAAGTCGTCTGATCTCTCCCATTTTGCCTCCCTTTAAAGCCTGTGCTTAATTTCGCTTAACAGCTTTAATGAATCAAGCGGTGTGATGTTGTCTAGATTCACCCCTCGCAGTATATCGATAAGCTCGTCTTTTCCAAACGCCGTTTCCATCTGCTTTTTCTGTCCCAAAATGCCCTCGTCCTTTTCGATGAGTGCCTGCATGATCGCTTTGGCACGCTCTGTCACATCAGTCGGAACACCCGCGAGCTTTGCGACCTCGATGCCAAAGCTTCTGTCCGCGCCGCCGCGTACGATCTTATGAAGAAAAATAACAGTGTCACCCATCTCCTTAACGGTTATCGAATAATTACTGACACCCTCCACAACGCCTTCAAGCTCCGACAGTTCATGAAAATGCGTGGCAAAAAGCGTTTTGGCCTTAATCCTGCTGCTGATAAACTCCACGACAGACCACGCAATGGACAGACCGTCAAGCGTGCTTGTACCACGGCCGATCTCGTCAAGTATCAAAAGGCTTTTTTTCGTGGCGTTATTCAGTATGTTTGCAACCTCGTTCATTTCCACCATGAACGTGCTCTGACCCGAAGCAAGGTTGTCCGATGCGCCCACGCGCGTAAATATCTTATCCACGATGCAAATTTGGGCGCTGTCCGCCGGTACAAAGCTGCCCATATGCGCCATGAGCACGATGAGCGCTACCTGTCGCATAAATGTGCTCTTTCCCGCCATATTCGGTCCCGTGAGTATCATGATGTTCTGTTCATTGGTCAGCGCGCAGTCGTTTTTGACAAACGATTGTTTCACGAAAGATTCCACCACGGGATGCCGTCCACCGGTTATTTGAATATCACCCGACGTTATCATGCTTGGCCGTGTATAATTGCTTTCAAAGGCGACAGCCGCAAAGCTTCTTATCATATCCACCGTCGCGATAGCTTGTGCCGCGTTTTGAAAACGCTTGATGTTATCCGAAAGCGACTTTCTTATTTTCAAAAAGCATTCATATTCCAGCGTAATGCATTTTCCTTCCGCGCCGCTTAGCTTTTCTTCCATCTCCTTAAGCTCCGGCGTGATAAAACGCTCACAGTTGGCCAGCGTTTGCTTCCTGATATAACGATACGGCACCAGCTCAAGATAAGATTTTGTGACTTCAAGATAGTAGCCAAACACCTTATTAAAGCCAATCTTTAAGTTCTTAATCCCCGTTTCCTGACGCTCCGTCATTTCCAAAGAAGCGATCCACTCCTTACCCTTGAGTGCCGCGTCTTTGAGTTCATCGATTTCGGCGTTGTAGCCTTTCTTGATGATACCGCCGTCCATGATGCCCACGGGTGGTTCTTCATCTATTGCGCAATCAAGCAGCTCATAGATATCGTCCATGCAATCCAGCCCATTATACAGGCGTTTGAGCAGCCCCGACTGGCAGCCGGATAGTGATGACTTAAGCCTGGGAAGCTGCGATAATGTCTTTTTTATGGCGAGACAGTTGCGCGCGTCCAGCGTGGCGTATGCGATACGCGATATCAGCCTTTCAAGGTCGAAAATGCCGTCCAGCGCCTGTGCGATACTGTCGCTTAAAGGCAGACTCTCTTTTATTTCCTGCACCGCATCCAATCTATCATTGATCTCGCCTATGCTTTGCAGCGGCTCGTTGATGCAGCGTTTAAGCAAACGTGCACCCATCGCGGTTCTGGTTTTGTCGATGACACCAAACAAAGACCCCTTCACCTTGCCGTCACGCAGGGTTTTTGTCAGTTCCAGGTTTGAGCGCGTGAACATATCGAGAGACATATAAGCGTTTTTTTCATTGATACGGATTGTGCTGATATGCGAAAGCGCGTTTTTCTGCGTTTCCCGCAAATAGTCTATAAGCGCGCCTGCCGCACCGACAGCAGCGCTGTCTTCCTGTACGCCGAAGCCTGAAAGGCTCGACACCTCAAAATGTGAGATCAACGAATCTATCGCCGCATCCTTCTCAAATGTGAATGACGGATAGGTGCTCACGTAAATATTCTGTTCCTTGATGATTCCATCAAGGGTTTTAATGATATCTTTGTCTTCTTCTTTATATATAATCTCGCTCGGCACGATGCGCGCTATTTCGCTTTTCACAGATGCACAATCATCATCGGCGCTGCAATCTCCCATAAAAAAAGAACCCGTTGTCACATCAGCATAGGATATCGCCACGATATCTCCGGTGTGAACCAGAGAGAGGATAAAGTTGTTGTCCGTTTCATTAAGGCTGGCGGCTTCCGTCACGGTACCCGGCGTCACGACGCGCACCACATCACGCTCAACAATTCCCTTGCTCAGCGCCGGATCGGAAAGCTGCTCGCATATAGCGACCTTGTATCCTTTTTTGATGAGTTTATCGATGTATCCCTGCACACTGTGATGCGGCACGCCGCACATCGGCGCCCTCTCGGGTAGGCCGCAATCGCGCCCGGTGAGAACGATTTCCAGCTCTCGCGATGCTGTCATCGCATCCTCAAAAAACATCTCATAAAAATCGCCCAAGCGATACATGAGCAGACAGTCTTTGTATTTCTCCTTGAGCTCCACATATTGGCGCATCATAGGTGTCAATTCCGGCATAGCATCCCTCCATGGCTTAGTTATCACATTATAACATAAAAGCGCAATATTGTTGAAAAAAGGCCGTAATTCGATTATAATTTTCTAAACCATGACGGGAGTCTCCAATGAAAAAGTTTTGCCTCATTTTCATATTGGCGCTTATGGTCATTGTCCTTTCGGCATGCGCTTCTGTTGACCTAGCCTATACGCTTTCACATGACAATACGATGACGATTGATTACCGGCTTGCCTTTGAAGAGCCCCAGCAGGATGTATCGCCCGTCTTAAGCGAAATTGGTTCTTACTGGGCCGATCAGGGAATGGCGATCTATGCCGATAACGAAAAAAAGACGTTGACAGGAGAAAAAGCACAAAGCTTCGACTCCGCCAAGGAAGCCGCCGACGCGTTTGCGGGTGTTTTTACCTCGCAAGAGGCTATGTTCAGCAATGTCACTTTTGCATATTCGCCTTCTTTTTCACTGGATACCTACAGCCTGTCGGCAAATATATCATTAGCGGATATCATTCGCCAAAGCGAATCACAGGTTCTGCCCGCAGATCAGGTCACAGCGCTAGAAAGCAGCGCCAAACAAGGCACTTATACAATCTCAATCACACTTCCCGGAGAAGTCACCGCGACCAATGCGGACAGCAAAGACGGCAGTACTTGCACATGGAATTTAAATTACGGTGAGACAAGAACGCTGACGCTGGAAACCCAAAAAGAAAATGCAGTGAGTATTCAAAAATACAACGAGCTTGAAAGCACAATCGAGAGCAACAACACGCTCATATTTATCTGCGGAATTGCCGCAGGCCTGTGCATCGTGATCATTATTGGATCTATAATCGTCCGTAAGATCAAACGCAAGCGCGCATCAGAAGTCCGCATAAAACATTTCAGATGACTGCATGCGTCCATCAGGCCATGTCACATACAGCTTGAAATATCTGTCCTCATCCGTGACACCGTTTTTCAGCGTTGTGAGCGTAATTCCTGACAGTTTGACCGCTGTACCCACCCGGGCTACGGCTGTCTCGTTACCACGAACCGTTTTCACAGGCAAGAACACATCGCCGTTCTCACTGAAGCAGACAAGGGTATACACCGCGCCAGGGTCTTTCGTGGTTTTGTCCCACGTGATTTCATAATAAGAATAGCCGTATTGCTCATGTTCCGACATTGTGATGTTGAAGTCGGCATGGTCTAAATCCTGCACGTCACTTTGTTCACCGATAAACGAAAAATAATAATCGCGAAGGCCAATAACCTCGTCGGCGAGCGGAAGATATATGTTCTCCTGCGGATAAACATTGGATACTGACGCGTCAGCATAGGCCGTATAGTCCTTGTGTTTATTGTAGTTGTCAAGAACGTCATACACGTCGAGGTACTCTCTTTGCTGCTTTGCACCGGGGCTGCCCATCAGTTGCACGTAATCCTCCGCAGCGAGCTCATACAGGCTCCACATGTGGTTCTCATAGTACTCGCTTTCTATTTCATAAAAAACATCATGATCAAAGCCATCAACGCCTCTCAAAACGTAGTATTCGGAAGCTTTAGCCGCCTCGTCGTTTTGCATAAAATAGTACATCGTATAATGATGACCGTACTCATGTGATATCGTTCTTGCGATATCAGACACGGCATCATACTCATCCATATTGTATAGTTCTATTGTACTCTGTATGGATGAAAAATCATATTGCAGTGAATCCGGCGCCAGTCCAGAAAGATGAAAAAAAACAGAGAAATTCTTTTGCTGGGTCACATGCGTTCCCGCGACGCCGCCTCCCGAATCCAGCGCAGACTCATTCGGATAGAGCATCACTTCGGATATGGCGTACATTTCTTCACCGTGCTTGTTGGCCGTCAGTTCATTGTAAATTTCCTTAAGGCTTTCCCCCGTCCAGTTCTGCGAAAAGCTCACGATTGAAAAACCCATAGGTGTTTCATAGACATCGACGGCTGACGGGTACTGCATCTTTTGCGAAACCGGCAGACCTGTCGCTTCATCGTTTTCACCCTTAACGGCTTGTGTTGCTGAAAAGTCAGCGTTTTTAAGCGCTAACTTTTGCGATTCGGCCCATGTTGTGTCTAAATAAAAGAAAATACCGGCAACCAGAACAAGCATTAATACAATGCCGAAAACTACCGCGACACGGTTTTTCTTTTGTTCGAAAGCCACTCGGTTCATTATTCGCTCCTTTTACACGCGCTCGCCGCGAAGCGTATGCGCCATGACCTTGTCGATCTTGACCATCACGTATTGACCCACGTCTTCGTGGCTTCCCTCAAAGCTCACGGTTTTAGTGGTGCGTGTGCGACCGCTGATTTCGCTTCTGCCTCTTTTACCGGGGCTCTGTGCAAGCACCTCAACAGTGCGTCCAAGATATGCGCTGTTACGCTCACGCATAGAGTCCTTCACCAGTGTATTAAGGCGTGCCAGCCGCTCACTCATTGTCTGTTTATCGAGGTGATATTCCATATCGGCCGCTTTTGTACCGCTGCGTTTGGAATAAGCAAACGTATACGCCGCATCGTAGCCCACTTCCTTGACGAGTGAGAGCGTGTCTTCAAAGTCCTGATCGGTCTCACCTGGGAATCCGACAATGATATCCGTTGTCACTGCCAAATCGGGCACACGTGCCTTTAGGCGCTCTATTAGGCTTAAATAATGCTCGCGGGTATATCTTCTGTTCATGAGCTGCAAAACGCGGTTGCTGCCTGACTGCACAGGAAGGTGAATATGCTCACAGAGGCTTCTCAAACTCCCATAGCAATCGATAAGCCCGTCAGACATGTCTTTTGGATGCGATGTCATAAAACGCAAGCGTTTAATATCCGTATGTGAATCAATGCGTTTTAGCAGATTCACAAAGGTGATATCAGCCGATAGGTCATTACCGTACGAATTCACATTCTGACCCAGCAGCGTGATTTCCGATATTCCCTTTCTGCTCAGTTCTTCGATTTCCTTTATGATATCATCTGGCTGTCGGCTGCGCTCACGCCCTCGCACATATGGCACGATACAATACGTGCAAAAGTTATTGCACCCGTATATGATATTAACAAAGGCGCTTGGCGCGTTATCACGCCTGATTGGTACATCTTCGATGATGGCTTCATCCTCGTCCACGCACAAGGCACGCTTACCCTCTATCAGCGCGTCGTAGAGCATGCTTTCCAGCCTGTGTATGCCATTTGTACCAAACGCGATATCAACAAAAGGAAAGCGCTTCATCAGCTTTGCAGCCGCGTCCTTCTGCTGCATCACACAGCCGGACACCGCAATGAGCGCACCCTTGACATTGGCTTTATGATCCTTTAGCGCACCGACGTTGCCATAAAGCCGCGCCTCAGCATGCTGTCGCACGCAACAGGTGTTGAATATGATGAGGTCAGCCTCAGTTTTTTCTGCAACCGGACAGTATCCTAGCGTCTCAAGAACGCCAGAAATCTTTTCACTCTCATGCGTGTTCATTTGACAGCCGTAAGTCTCGATGTAATATGTCAGTTCATTTTCTGCTATATGTGCTTTTAATTTCTCAATCACGAATTCGTGTAACCTTTCAATTATGTTGTATTCCGCTAGCAAAATCATTATAATCATTGCATTAAGATTTATCAACTTATTGCTTGGTTCATCTCTCTCCTCAGCTACTTTTTGCCTTGTTTATCGGTATCTATCTTGCCATGAAGACGAAGCGAAAATATTGATGAAAAGCAGTTGACATTAGTTTGAGAATACTGTATATTATACTTCGTCGCGAAAATCACACGGGGTGTAGCGCAGTTTGGTAGCGCACGTGCTTTGGGAGCATGGGGCCGCTGGTTCGAGTCCAGTCACCCCGACCAAGTATCTCTCGTGATCTTTGACAAAACATGGCCCCTTGGTCAAGCGGTTAAGACACCGCCCTTTCACGGCGGTAACAGGAGTTCGAGTCTCCTAGGGGTCACCATTTATTTAGGCTTTATGGTTGTGGGGCCTTAGCTCAGTTGGTTAGAGCAGTCGGCTCATAACCGATCGGTCCGGGGTTCGAGTCCCTGAGGCCCCACCATTTATGGCCCGGTAGTTCAGATGGTTAGAACGCTAGCCTGTCACGCTAGAGGTCGAGGGTTCGAGTCCCTTCCGGGTCGCCATCAATATTTGCCTCGGTAGCTCAGTCGGTAGAGCAAGGGACTGAAAATCCCTGTGTCGACAGTTCGATTCTGTCCTGAGGCACCACTTTCGCTGATGTAGCTCAATCGGTAGAGCAGCTGATTTGTAATCAGCAGGTTGCGGGTTCGAGTCCCATCATCAGCTCCACATGGAGGGATTCCCGAGTGGCTAAAGGGAGCAGACTGTAAATCTGCCGTCAACGACTTCGGTGGTTCGAATCCACCTCCCTCCACCATTAGCCAGTTTGCGAGAATGGCGGAACTGGCAGACGCGCTAGATTCAGGTTCTAGTGGGGTCACACCCGTGCAGGTTCAAGTCCTGTTTCTCGCACCATATTCAGAGTCGTTTTTTAACGGCTCTGATTTTGTATTCTCTTGTTTATTTGAATTTGTCGACTGCTGTATATGATGAACAACAACACTTGAGTGAAAAATAATTATTTTTGTATCAATA
Source organism: Bacillota bacterium (assembly GCA_023399095.1). GTDB lineage: Bacteria > Bacillota > Clostridia > Christensenellales > SZUA-584 > SZUA-584. The sequence continues at coordinate 16,141 of JAEWQS010000120.1, read as the reverse complement.
TTGATTTTTGTAGTATTCGTCTCTCGAAATACCAAACACTTTTTCAAAAGAAGCGTTGGAAATCTGATTCATTGTCTCCTTAGAGACGTGGTATTTTTCAAAGTTATACAATACAGAATGTCTCCGGTAAAAATATATATGTCATCAAATTTATACGAGATACATTCGTGATCTCTTTGATTCTGCTCTACTATTTTTGAGATTTCATGTTCGATGTCATCTTTTTCAATCATCCATGCAAAAATAAAAAGGTTGTTTTCTTTGTATCGTTTGAAATGTGTTGAATTTAGCTTATCAAGTTTGTTTAGATACGCAGATACTATATCGTGTTCATTCCCCCAAAATGCAAATCCTGCCAAGTGCTTTCCATTTGGAAGTACTGATACATTAATATCGTGTTTTTGCATGTGGTAAATATTCCAATATGATAGTTCTTCCGACGATTTTCCTGTAATATCCGATGCCCAAGACAAATTTTCATGGACAGTTGATTTAGTACTATCAGTTACTTCAATGCCAATACATAAATCGGGGACATAAATATCTGGCGATTCCTGTAATATAGTCTCTGTATACTTTGTAGGAAAAACGTAGGCAAGAATACTTCTAGCACGTTCTTCTTCAAATCGATGCTTTTCCTTAGATGTTTGCTTTTTTTCATTAGCTCGCCTCTACCTATCTATTGCAAATTGTAAATAGTATAGTGCTTTTAATATCATCATAAACTAAACTTATCTCCCCCGCCCGCCTTTACATAATGGTCAGATATCATTCATTAAGGCAGCATAACCAAGCAGAGAATTTGCTCAGCATGTTTTATTTTCTTTAAAACGGATGATCATTTCATTGGTCAGGCTTATCCCGTCTGCCTCAACGCTTATATCTTTTCTGTGAATCCATTCGGCATCTTCCAGTTCGTTTTCGTCCAAAACAATTTGATCGCAGCCGTCAAGATCACAAAAAAAGCCCATCAGCAGCGAATCCGAAAACGGCCAGGGCTGGCTTTTGTAATACCTGATGTTTTTGACACAGACTCCGACTTCTTCCAATACTTCTCTTTTGACTGTCTCCTCGATCGTCTCACCGATTTCCACAAACCCGGCAACCAAAGCGTATTTTTTGTATATTCTGCCCGAATACTTTGTCATTAATAATCTGTCGCCGTCTGTCACCCCCACAATGACTGCAGGTGATATTTTGGGATAGATCATGTTACCGCAGTGATCACAGCGCATCATGCGTTCTTTTTCGTCATGAACCAGCTGAGTTCCACATTGGCCGCAATAACGGTTTTTTGAATACCAGTTGTATAAGTGGCAGGCCGTGGCCGCCGCAAAAGACAGAGCTTTGGGCTTTTTATACCGGAATTCCATCATATTATGGTAATCATAATCTCCCTGAGTATCTATTGCGGGAGCGAGAAAGAACTTTGTGCGGTCAATTGAAAACAAATATGTATACGAAGAGTCTTGCGGCTCAAGCTCGTTAAGCCTTGGAAAGCAGATGCCCTCCTCAGTTTCTTTTACCAATACAGCATTGTCTTTTATAAACAGTATCAGGCTTTGCTCATCCGGCGATTCTTGACGGAAAGCGTTGTCGTATATTCTTGGCTGGATGTCTTGAATCATGCTGTCACCTTTTCATGTTGATCAATATTTAAATAATTATATCATAAGCCGTATATATCGCTGTACTTATTATTTAAATAATCGATGAAGTATTTTGCGGTCAGCTCCTCCCCCGTCACCTTTTTAATCAGCTCCTCCGGCAGATAAACCGAACCATACTGATGGATATTCTTCTTGAGCCAATCGTTTAAGGACATAAGATCGCCCTTGGCGACGCGCTGGGCAATGTCCGGCATTTGCTTATTAAGCGTATGCATGAACTGCGCGCCATAAAGGTTTCCCAGTGCATAGCTTGGAAAATAGCCAAAGTTTCCGCTCGACCAATGCATATCCTGTAGAATCCCCTCTGCGTCGTTTTGCGGCTCTACGCCAAGGTACTCCTTGTACTTTTCGTTCCACAGCGCAGGCAGCTCCTCAGCGCTCACATCGCCGTTGAATATCGCCTTTTCCAGTTCGTAGCGAATGATGATGTGCAGACTGTATGTGAGCTCATCGGCCTCGATACGGATTAGCGAAGGCTTCACCGCATTGATGCCCTTATAGAATGCGTCCAGCGATATCGGCTTAAACTGCGGAAACAGCTCCTGCGCTTCGGGATAAAAGTAAGTCCAGAACGCACGGCTTCGGCCAATGATGTTTTCGTATAGCCGCGACTGCGATTCGTGTATGCCCATCGACGCGCCTGTTTTGAGCATTGTACCGGTCAGCTTTTCGGATATGTTCTGCTCATAAATCGCGTGACCGCCCTCGTGAATGCTGCTGAACAATGCGCTTTGAAATTCCTTTATATAATAATGAGTCGTGATACGCACATCGTTATTACCCAGTGTCGCCGTAAACGGATGAACGCTGACGTCAACGCGTCCTGCATCAAAATCATAGCCCATTGATTTTAGCACGGAATCGCATAGCTTGCGCTGGGCGTCAATTGGATAATCGCTTCGCAAGAACTCATTATTTGGCTTTCTTGAGCTGGCTTTAATTCTATCGATGAGCGCAACAATTGCTTCTTTTAGCTCGGCGAAAACAACGTCCAGCTTTTTTGCCGTGATACCCGGTTCATAATAATCCAGCAGTTTATCATATTTGCTTTCTTCATAGCCCCAGTAGTCAATGAACTCGCGGTTAAAAGCGATCAACTTTTCAAGATGGTGCTTAAATACAGAAAAATCGGCTTTATCCTTGGCGTGTTCCCATGCTGCTTCCGATTCCGATACCGCGATAACATATGCGCGGAACCGGTCCTCGGGTATCTTCATCGACCGGTCATATTCTCTTTTTGCCCGGTCAGCCATCGCTCTGGTCACGTCGTCTTTATCTTCACAACTTTGAAAATAGTCGATGAAACTCTTAATTGTTTGAGATGTCTGGCGCTTATACATTTCTGACGAGAGATAACCCAGCACTTCCCCACGATACGGCACACCTTTCTTCGGAATGCTGACCCGAGCGTCCCAGTACAATGCACTTATAGCGCTGTTCAGATATTCGATATCCCTCATGTATTCTTTAAAAGTATTCAGCTTTTCAGCAAATTCTTCTCTCATGTTATCCCTTCCTCATATCCGTTCTCCTGTTTATAAAGTATATCACAACATACGGCAGACAAAACGTATGAATAAACAAAAAGTCCCAAGACATGATGCCCGGGACTTACTCAACTTCAATCTCCAAAGGTCTTTATCTAGTCGTTGGCCATTACATTTTTCCCGTTGACAAACTTTGCAGCGATCATCTCGTCAGTAGAAAGGTACACAATGCGCTCCAGACGCTCTTCAACAGTAAATCTGTTAAGTTTATTCAATTCTCCATCATCAATAATGACAGCGCTCATCTCAAAGCCCGGCTCGAAGCTCCCCACCTTGCCCCAGAATCTGCCGCCGCCTTTTGTGGCCATATAAAAAGCTTCAGATAAAGCCAGCGGTTGCTTATTCTTGTCAATGATGACGCTGTACAGTTTTGACACCTGCACGGCATCCGAAATCGCTCTAAAAATCGAAATAGAAGAACCGGCCGCCATATCGCTGCCGAGGCCGATATGAATATCTCGATCAAGATAATCTCGAACAGGCGCAATGCCGCTTGAGACATTCATGTTTGACTGAGGGCAATGAGCAATAAATACGCCATTTTCTTTAACTAAATCGATCTCATCGCTGGTAAGATATACGCAATGCGCCATGATCGTCGGCACGGCTTTTCCAAACAGCCCATATTTGTTATATACGCCGCCATAGCACTTGCAATCGGGGTGAAGCAGCTTCACCCATTCTATTTCAGCGCTGTTTTCCGACAGATGTGAATGGACTGGGATTCTGTATTTCAAAGCCATCTGCCCAATGGCATCCATAAGCTCATCCGTGCAAGACGGGACAAATCTCGGCGTTAATATCGGCTTTGTCCGTGTGTATTTGTCCAAAGTATCATTAATCCATGTCTTGGTTTCTAAGATGGATGTTTGCGTCGTCTGAATTAAATATTCCGGGCTGTTTCGATCCATATTGACTTTCCCAACGAAGGTATGAAGACCTGTATCTTCGAGCATATCCATGAGTATATTCGTTGCGCTGTTATGCAAGGTCGCAAATATAGCGGTATGTGTTGTGGGACTTTTTTTCAAAGCATGACAAAAGATTTTATATGCAGCTTTTGCATATTCATCGTCAGCGTATTTTCGTTCTTCAGTAAATGCGTATTTTTTCAGCCAGGGAAGCAGGTCCAAATCCATCCCAAGCCCGCGGAAAGCAAACTGAGGCGCATGGGTATGCAGATCTACCAGACCTGGGATAATAAGCTTGTCGCCGCAGTCAATGATTTTGATATCCGCATAGCATTCAGGTATCTGTTGAAAAACATCGATAACAATTCCATCTTCGCAGACAATATATCCCTGCTCTATGGACGTGAATTGCGCCTTTGATTTTGTAAATATAATGTTGCCTTTAAGAGCAAAAAATTTCTCGTTTTGATCTGCCAATTTTACAGACTCCTTAATGGTTTTCAGTATTTCTGATGCCTTATCAGGCACAGAAAATCCATCTACAATATATCACAAACAAATATTCCATTCAAATCATATGAATGCAGCGACTTTTATCAGACTCATTCATTTTATTATACCTACTCATCTAAAATGCAATACTTCGCTTTCCCTGTGCCCTTAGCGTCGTACAGCGCTTTGTCAGCCCGGTAGATCAGAGTATCCACTGTATCAACCGAATAGGCGCGCGTGACGCCCATGCTCACCGTGGTGCCGTACAGACCGAGGCCGGGCGCTTCCTTCAGCCGCTGATAAAAAAGGTCTATGATTTTCATGACTTCTTCTTTCTCTCGAAAACATATCCGGCAAATTCGTCACCACCCCAACGTGAAATAGCGCCTTTTTCTGCAAATATATCAAGAGCCAGTCGGCTCACTTCCCGCAGTACGTTATCACCCACCAAGTGTCCATGAATGTCATTCACGTTCTTGAAATTATCTATGTCAAATACGAACACATATAACGACTTATCTGTGGATATATCCCCTATGACCTTGCCTATATTTTCGTTAAATCCACGGCGGCTAATAAGGTTTGTGAGCAAGTCGGTTTTACTCATCCTTAGCATCATATTACCGTTCCTCTTTATAATCGCATTGACAATAATGAGTACACCAGAAGCAATTATAAAGCATACGATGATCAGCTTTAGAAGCTCGGAACGAAAAGACTCTTTCATGATCGATGTGTCTTTTTTCACAAGAAGATACCAGTTCAGATCCTCAATATATCTGGTAATATAGTATCCATCAAAAAGCTTCGTCTGCGACTGAATGATTTCCAGCGAATTTATGTTTGCAATTATGTCATCATTGCTCTTACTTAACGCTTCATTATCAAATATATTGCCGTTTTCAATATCGACTGAGTTTGAGTAAACTTGAATCACTCCCTCCTGATTAAAAAGCACTCCTTCCAATTGGAACTCATCTTCAAATTTTTCCAACAGGTCTTGTACATGGTTAATTTCCAATCCAACACCGGTTACTCCGAGCAATTTTCCATTATCGTCAATGATTCTACAGTTAATAAATACTGTCATCCTGTTTTTATTGGCTTCATCAGTATCCACATCAAGGTCATACAAAAGCCCGCTGTCAAGAAAAGAATAGTACCACTGGTCATGATCGTCAGTTTCGCTGATTACTTTATTAATACCGTTATAGTGGTAATACTTTTTTGATGTCTCTGAAACCAGAAAAACAGAATTATAATTGTACTTAGCTTTTATTCCCAGCAAATACTTCTCAAGCTCTTCCTGATGCGATTCATAATTTGGGGATTCTGTTTCACCTTTTAGCCAATTCTTTAGAAAATTATCGTTTGCCATTGTCAAGGAGACAAAAATCGGCTTTGTGAGCTCATTTCTTATATCAGAATAGATATTAGTGGCTGTTAGCTTAGATATGTTCACAATGTCGTCTTTTATTACTTGGCTGTAGGTGGTGTAGCTTGTGATACCCACTGCAATAAATCCAATCAAAATAATTATACAAAATAATGATATTGACTCGAAGCCTAAAATTTTCATCCAATTTGATGCCCTCATGTTGTTTTCAGCATTTATTTTTATAGGTAAACCATAGTCTAAAGCTAAAACGACATTTTTCGTTATGAAATGTGAATATAAAAGAAGGCCGGACGCTTTGTTGCGCCCGACCCGCTTATATAGTCTTTATCTAGCGCCTTTGTCATATGGTATTCCTTCAGCTCGTGGTGCTTGGGATTTCTTGGAGCTGAACACCAGCACGATCAAGGTGGCAACATACGGTATCATCTTATAGAAATAACCGCTAATCGGCAGACCGGCAAGGAAAGGCACGGCTGAATATGTCGCCGCTATCGTTTTCATCAGTCCGAAGAACAGCGCTGCGCCCGCAATCCTGTACGGCTTCCACTGTCCAAATATCAGCACCGCCAAAGCAAGGAAGCCGTAACCGGACACCGTGGCATTAAAGTTCGTCGAAGTGGTGACCACGAATATAAGCCCGCCAAGACCCGCAAGCGCGCCCGATATCATCACGCCCGCGTAGCGCATTTTGTAAACACTGACGCCCACCACGTCTGCCGCCTGCGGATGTTCGCCGCACGCGCGCATACGAAGACCGAACTTTGTCCGATACAAAACGATAGCCGCAATGATCAGCACGATCACACCGAGATAAGTCGTGATATAGGTGTTTTTGAAAAACAGGTCTCCCAGAACGGGGATATCGCCAAGCACCGGGACCTTGTCGATACGAAACGTGTTGGTGAAATTAATCTGCTGCACACTGGACGGCTGAATCATTCTCGCTAAGAATATGGCGAGCGCCGGAGCCAGCAGGTTCAGCGCTGTGCCGCTGATCGTCTGGTCGGCCTTCATGTTGATGGACGCATATGCGTGCATCAATGAAAAGACCGCCCCGGATACCATCGCGACAACAACGGCAAGAAGCAACAGCATTTGACCCGACATCGTATCCTGCATCATGCTTATAAAAAGTATACTGCAAAAGCCGCCCGCAATCATAATACCTTCCAGCGCGATGTTGATCACGCCGCTGCGTTCTGAGAACATACCACCGAGCGCCACAACCAGCAGCGGAATGGTAAAGAACATTGTTTGCTGAACGAGAAAATAAACGATATCCACGATCAATCACCGTCCTTTCGTGTGCGTATTCGCTTAAGCACGTTGCGCAAAATCAGCGCAAACGCGGCAAAGTAAATAATCACAGCCGTGATAATATCGATGATTTCCGGAACGAAGCCCGCTAGCTGCATATATGAACCGCCGATGGTAATATACGCGATAAACAGACCGGCGAAGAGCGTTCCAATGGGGTGCGACATGCCAAGCAGCGCCACCGAGATACCGGTAAAACCTTCGACAGCCAGTACATCCTCCACGGCGATATATTTACCGCTGCCCGCAAGATACAGCAGTCCGCCGCCTATGCCCGCGAGCGCTCCCGAGATCAGCATCGACATCACGATGGCTTTTTTCTCGTTGATACCCGCATAGCGGCTTGCATATCGATTGAAGCCGCAGGCTTTTAGTTCGTAGCCAAAAGTCGTTTTGTTGAGCAATATGTAAATCACAATGGCCACGATAATTGCAATGATGATACCGCCGTTGGCGCTGGAGCCGGGGAACAACTGATCTAATCCTAACTTGGGCACGTTTGCTGTCTCAGCCACTGTCATCGATCGGTTCGTCAGCTGGTTATAAACGGTTCCCTTCACAAGCCAGTTAACCAGATACATACCGATGTAGTTGGTCATAATGCACGATATCACGATATTGACATTGCGGTAAGCCTGCAGTAAGCCGGGCAACAGCGCCCATAAAGCGCCAAATACCATGGCAGCCAGCAACGCGACTATCCATTGAAATGAGCCGAGACCAGTACCTAGCACACCCACAAGAACCGCCCCGTATGCGCCCATGATGAACTGACCGGAAGCACCGATGTTGAAAAGGCTTGTACGGAACGCGAACGCCACAGATAAGCCCGTCATAATGATCGGCGTGGCGTAATAGAGCACATTGCCCAGATCCTTGGAGCTTTGCAAGCCACCGCCCAAAATCAAACCAAAGCCTTCAAACGCTTTGGAAGAATTCGCAAACAGCAGTATGATGAGCCCCACCAGCAGTCCTACAACGATAGCGCCGACTGAAGAGAAGGGACCTGCCGCTTTGCTGATATTCAGCTTTGGAAACCCACTCCATTTTCCTTTGTTCAAACCGCTTCACCCCTTTTCGATCCAGCCATGTATAGACCAAGTTCTTGCTCTGTGACATCTGCGGGTTTCACATTGGCCACAATTTCACCCTCGTACATCACGAGTATCCTGTCCGCAAGCTGCATGACCTCTGAAAGCTCGAATGATACCACTAAAACGGCCTTACCGTTGTCTCTCGCGCTCACGATTTGTTTATGCATGTATTCAATTGCGCCCACATCAAGACCGCGTGTGGGCTGAACAGCAAGCAACAGATCAGGATCTCTGCCTATTTCGCGCGCGGCAATCGCCTTTTGTTGGTTTCCGCCAGACATGCTGCGTGCAATCGTATTCACACCTTCACTGCTGCGAATATCAAACTGCTCAATCAGTTTTTCGGCATAATTATTGACTTCGTCACGCTTCCTAAACCCTCTGGATTGAAAGCGCGAATCAAAGTATTCCATCAGTACAAGATTATCGGCAAGATTATAATCGAGCACAAGCCCATACTTATGCCTGTCTTCGGGGATATGCGACACACCGTGCGTATTCCTGTATCTAATAGAACGCGACGTAATATCCTCACCCTTAAGACGTATCTCCCCTTCGTCGGCGGGCGTAATGCCTGTGATTGCATAAATGAGCTCCGATTGTCCGTTACCATCGACACCAGCAATACAGACGACCTCGCCTTCATATACCTTGAGGCTTAAATCGTGCACCTTGTTTTTGGTTGAATTTTCGCTCTTAACCGTCAGATTGCTGATCTCCAAAACTGGCGCACCCGGTTCTTTGTCCTTCTTTTTCACTTCGAATATGACCTTGCGACCCACCATCATTTCAGACATTTGTTCCACAGTCACATCCGAAATGTTGACCGTGCCCACGCATTTGCCAAGGCGCAGCACCGTGCAACGGTCCGCCACGCGTTTGATTTCTTCGAGTTTGTGAGATATGAATATGATGGATTTTCCTTCTGCAGCAAGGCTTTTCATGATTCCGATTAATTCATCGATTTCCTGCGGCGTAAGAACGGCTGTCGGTTCGTCAAATATGAGTATGTCGTTGTCTCTGTAGAGCATTTTGAGTATCTCCACACGCTGCTGCATACCCACCGTAATGTCGGATATCAGCGCATCCGGATCCACTTTCAAACCATATTGCTCCGAGAGAGCCACGACTTTTTTTCTTGCTTCATCGTATTTCAGAAATCCGTTTTTGGTGGTCTCCACACCAAGTATGATGTTCTGAAGCACTGTAAAATTGTGAACCAGCGTAAAATGCTGATGCACCATGCCAATACCTAATGAGTTCGCCATTTTAGGGCCGGATATCGACACGTCCTCTCCACGCAAGCGTATGCTGCCGCTTTCAGGCTTGTACATACCAAACAACACGCTCATCAGCGTGCTTTTCCCTGCGCCGTTTTCACCGAGCAGCGCGTGAATTTCTCCCTTTATCACCTGAAGCGTCACATCATCGTTTGCGCGAATCCCCGGGAATTCTTTGACGATATTTAGCATTTCAATAATATAATCCAAGGTATTTCACCTTCTTTATCTGAGAATATGATAGATAAAAACGCAAAAGCAGTGGCATCATAGTGATGGACTGCTATCAAAAACGGACTTTTCAATTTGAATTCTTAAAAGACATAACGAATATTGTTATTATGCAGGAAGGTGCCAGAAGGCACCTTCCCAAGCACATAAACATTCGTGAACTAGTCTGTGACTTCTGTCACTTTCACAAACTTAAGACCAAGATCCTTAAACGCAACTGCTATATCGCTGTTTATTGTGTAGTCGCCATTTTTAACAGCTGTCAACACCGTCTCATAATCAGCCTTGGTAAATGTACGCCATTTTGCGTTATCCATGGCAAGGCCGACGCCATCGTTGGTAGAATCAAAAATTTGTGTTTTGCCGCCAGCGAATGTACCGTCGTAATAAGTACCGATCGACTGATAAACGGAGTTTCCAAGCTGCTTCAAAGCAGAGGCGATAACCGTATTGGATTCGGCGTGCTGGTCAACGTCCACACCGATGACAAACTTGTCAGATGCCGCTTCGGCAGCCGACATCACGGAGTTACCGACGCTGCCGCCGCAACCGAAAATGATCTCTGTGCCGGTCTGGAACCAGCCAGCCGCTCTCGCCTGAGTCTCAGGTGTCGCGGCAAAATCGCCGGAGTAGTTATACATCACAGTGATAGCACCTTCATCAAGGCCCATTTCAGCCGCAGCCGCTTCAGCTCCCTGAAGGAAGCCAATGCCATACCGAACCACAGCCGGAACCGCCATGCCGCCTTGGAAGCCAAGCTTTTTGAAGCCGTCTTTGACTGCCGCATAACCCGCATAGAAACCGACTTCCTGCTCAGCATAAACAATGCTGAGCACGTTGGATTCTGTTTTGTAAACTGGCTCAGCATCAGCAGAGTGCGGTGTTCCATCTAGAAGAATAAAGGTCACGTCAGGATACTGTGTCTGCGCCTCATAGATCGCCACTTCGAACAGGAATCCGGGGGTCACAATCACTTTTGCGCCGCCCTGAATAGCAAGACTGATCGCTTCTAGATAAGCGGCATCCGATACTTCAGACGGTTTATAATACTGACAGACAATACCATTGTCTTCAGCATACTTCTGAACGCCTTCCCATGTGCCTTGGTTGAACGATTTGTCATCGATCGTTCCTTTGTCGGTGATCATCGCAATCTCGGCACCTTCCGCGGGCGCTTCTTCTGTCTCAGCAGGTTCTGTCGGTTCAACTGAAACTGTCTCCGCCACTTCTTCGGTTGCCTCGGGGCTCGGTGAAGCTGCGTTATTCGCATTGCCGCATCCGGCCAAAGCGAAAAGAGACAGCATTAAACTCAATGCCAAGACAATGGTCAATATTTTCTTCATAGATCTTTCCTCCTAAAAATATACTTAGACACACCATAAGGCATGTCTTTCAATATGTATATTGTACATGTATTTACCAAAAAAAGCAATGTATCTAAAAATATTTTTGATTTTTATGCTCAAACAAAAGAATGAAGATCAAGATATTTGAAAGAGTTCCGGGTGTCCATACGACAGGCACTAGATATCCGAATAATATCTTTATTTTTGAAAAAAATAAAAGCAATAAGAATTATGGAGGTACTCAATGTTCAAACACGAAAAGCAGCTCTTATTCCCAGTTAAAGTCGACGCACCCAATCCAAACTATGCCGCGATGATGCAAGAACAGCTCGGCGGCCCCCACGGCGAGCTCAAAGCTGCGCTTCAATATATGTCTCAAAGCTTCCGAATAAACGATCCTCAAATCAAGGATCTGTTCTTGGATGTGGCTTCAGAAGAGCTTGGTCATATGGAAATGGTTGCGGCAACCGTTAATTTGCTCAACGGCCACGATTTAAATGCAGCCGCGGCTACAACCGGAAATATTGAGGCTCATGTGCAAACTGGCTTAACGCCCGCACTTTCCAATGCGTCGGGATATCTTTGGTCAGCTACTTATATCGAAGAAACAGGCGATCTTGCAGCGGATATCCTGTCGGATATAGCGGCAGAGGAAAGGGCCAAGGTGGTCTATCAGTATTTATACCGCCAGATCAACGATAAAGGTGTCAGAGAAACAATCGACTTTCTGCTGAACCGTGAAGAGGCTCATAACACGATGTTTCGCGATGCATTTAACAGAGTCAAGGATACCGGATCCCTTAAAGATTGGGGCGTTACAGGTGATTCAAAGCTCTATTTTGATCTGTCGTCACCGGGCGGACAATATTTTGCGCAGAGCAACCCACAGCCGCCGCAGTTTACAAACCCCAACTAGCCTTTCTGAATGTAAGAAAAACATGAGGTTAGAGACCCCATGTTTTTTTATTTAACGGCTTAACAATTACACTATCGGTTGTTTTGGTTCATGTTGTTGTTCTGTCTGTTGTTCTGATTCTGTCTTTTGTTGTTGTTCTGTCTGTTATTCTGATCCTTATTGTCATTCTGATTGTTGTTCTGTTTGTTGTTTTGGTTGTTCCTAAAATTCTGGTTGTTTTTACAATTGTTATCCATTTTTATGACTCCTTTGCTTTTTTTATTTATGATTATTATCTGCTCTTCAAGGGAACGATATTCAAGAACTATTTGGAGATAACAGAAGGCATTCGCATTCCTAAAAAATGAATAGGCTTGGAGTGATTCTTATACTTATAAAAAACGCAAAGATTTTGTCAATGTGTGGCACAAATTTTGAAAAAGGATGTGTTTTGTTTAAAGGCAAAACGATTAAAGAGATTGCCGAAGATATTGATTTAACCAAAAACCATGATGAATGCGTCATTGATGCCAAGGGATGCTGGGTTATGCCCGGGTTTATAGAAGCTCATTGCCACATCGGTATTTCCGAAGAAAAGGTAGGAACGGACGGCAACGACTGCAACGAAATCACCGAGCCCATCACACCATATCTCAAAGCCATTGATGCGATAAACCCCATGGATGCCGCTTTTCACAACGCTATCAAAGCCGGCATCACATCGCTGATGGTGGGCCCTGGGAGCTCAAACGTGGTTGGCGGGCAGTTTGCGTTTATTAAAACAAACGGGCGAAACCTCGATGATATGATCGTGCTGGAACCGGCGGCAATGAAAATCGCTTTCGGCGAAAATCCCAAAAAAAATTACGGCAACAACAACATGATGCCGTCCACACGCATGTCGGTTGGCGCCATGCTGCGCGAAGAACTCTTTTATGCAAAGCAGTATTGCAATCAAAAAGAGGCCGCCGAGAAATCCGGAGAAGCCTTCGATGTGAATCCGAGACGAGAGTGTTGGCTGCCCGTATTTCGAAAGGAGATACCCTTAAAAGCACACGTTCACCGCACAGACGACATATTGACAGCCATACGCATAGCAAAGCTGTTCGATTTAAACATGACGCTTGATCATTGCACTGAAGGCCACCTAATCGACGCGGCTGTCAAGGAATCCGGATTCCCTGCCATTGTGGGGCCAAGCCTCGCATCGAGGAACAAAATTGAGGTTCAGTATTCAGATTTTAAGACCGCAGGGGTCTTGCACAAGGCCGGCGTGAAAGTAGCAATTATGACGGATCATCCGGTATCCCTCATACAATACCTCCCGCTTTGCGCGGGGCTTGCGGCAAAGGAAGGGCTGGGTATTGAAGAAGGCCTGAAAGCTATCACCATTAACGCCGCCGAGATCTGCAATGTATCACATCGCGTGGGCAGCCTTGCACCCGGCAAAGACGCAGATATCGCGATATTTGACGGCAACCCCATGGAAACCTTCACAAACTGCTTATACACGATCATCGACGGCAGTATCGTTTATAAATCTGACAAGGTCTAAAAATATGGCCACGAAAAAAGCCTATATCCGTTTTTTGGCATAGGCTTTTCGTCTCTAGCGATAGATTGTTACAAACTTTATCGAAAATAAATCGCACATCAACAGGTCATCCGTATCTGTCGGCTGCAGCACGATGTAGCTCTCACCAACCTCAACGAGGGTTCCCGTTCTGTCCACAAGCGGGCCGTTAGACCCAATTAAAAACTGCACGCGCATGTTTTGCCCAATATGTTGCTGCAGATACCCTTGCGATTGATATGGATTTCGCATGGGCATCGGTTCCGGTCTTGGAGCCGGTACAAGTGGAACCAGAGGAGACTCCGGTGGCATCACGCTTTCCCCTGTGATCTGGTCAATCGGAGGAACCATGGTATTATCCATAGTTCTTGATGTCGGTGTTTTCATTAGGTTCTGTTTATCCTTGTCTGTCTCACGATCATATGTGTTATATCGATAGTCCATTCTGTTTTGCGGATTATTTGTCATATAATCACCACCTTCCTTATTTTGAATAAGATTCACATGCTTTCATGCTATTAACTTCCTGCTATATCATACGCACAAATCTTTTTTTGTTGAAAGAAAGTTTCTTCAGACAAGCAAAAGGATGCATACCGTTGCACCCTTTTATTCACCCAATATGAAAACAAAGCTGCTTTCATTCTCGTTTATTTACGCGTACCCATGCTATACCTCTTCTTATTTTCCAGGTAATCCTGTACATGGCGCAAAGATTCCCCAAAGCGTTGGAAGTGTACGATTTCTCTTTCACGCAAGAATTTTAATGGTCCGATTACATCCGGATCGTCCGCCATATTCAAGAGATACTCATATGTTGAGCGTGCTTTTTGTTCTGCAGCCATATCTTCATAAAGATCCGTTCTCGGATCACCTTTAGACTGTAAATATGCCGCCGTGAACGGCACGCCTGCCGCATTTGCCGGATACACTGCTTTGTCATGATCTACATAATACGCGGCCATACCGCTGTCTTCAATTTCTTCTATGCTGGCGTTTTGGGTGAGCTGCTTGACCATGGCGCCAATCATCTCAAGATGCGCAAGTTCTTCCGTACCTATATCGTTCAGTGTGGCTTTTGCCTCGGGTGTCACCATCGAGAAACGCTGGCTCAAATATCTTAATGATGCAGCAAGTTCGCCGTCCGGTCCGCCATATTGTGTCAGGATTAATTTTGCCATTCTTGGGTCCGGCTTATTTATCTTAACCGGATATTCGAGCTTCTTATCATATACCCACATTATTTATCATCTCCCGCCAAATCAAAATTAAATTTATACTGCCACGGCCATGGGTTTTCTATCCACTGCCACGGGCATTTGCTTGTGGTGCTGCCGGCCATCAGCATGCCATATTGTTCCTGATATTCCTGCCTCAGCGCATTAGCCTCTTTAACCACGGCATTATATTTCATAATCGCATCTCTGTCATTCGGATGCGTATTCAGATACAAGTGAAGATCAATGGTATAAAAATCCAGAGCCGATAGTCTCTTTAACATTTCGTCTCTATTCATAACTGTCATCCCCCATCCCTTTTCTTTCCCAACCGTACACATTCACAAGCGGCGGAAAAATTGTTCCTTTTTTCAAAGACTCAAGAGGCATAAACGTTGCACACATTTTTTGAATCGGCACATAGGCGTGTGCCAGCTTCACATCATTGATCACAGTCTCCTGTGGAACACAAACTCCCGCGGGCGTCGCCGTAAACATATCAGGATAATTATCTGCAATCATAACTCATTTCCCCTTTCCATTGAGATCAAAGTCTCAATTTGACTTAATATTATAGTATGTGCATAGCTCAATTGTGTTCCTTAAATGTATTTAGCTATCTTTATTTGTGCACAAGAAATTAACCAATAAGCCAAGCGGTTCGTTGGAAGTATACAGCCATACGAAAGCATATATCACTGCTGTTCATACCTAAGTGTTTTGGATTTTAGATCATACCCTGCGTATGTGTCAGGAAAAATGAGTTTTGTGCGATCCAGAAAAAAGGTCGGATCATATAGCGACGGGCTGTAATGTGTGAGCCAAAGCTCTTTGCACGCCGCTTGCTTTGCCAGCGATGCCGCTTCCGAGAATATCATATGCTTCTTCTCCACAGCATCTGGCAGCCTTTCGTTCTCACCATACATGCCTTCACATATGAGTATATCCGAATTGCTGCAAAACGCAGGCAGTGCCTTGGTCGGTCGTGTGTCTGTACAATACGTGACCTTGATGCCTTTACGCCGCGGCCCCAATACCATGTTGGGCTCAAACAGTCGCCCTTCATATTCGATCGACTCACCATTCTGAATCTTGCTCCAGTATTGTACAGGAATACCAAGGCTTTGTGCACACTGTACATTAAAACGGCCGAGACGTGAGATTTCCAA
>JAEWQS010000109.1 GCA_023399095.1 Bacillota bacterium | reverse complement strand
ATGAAATGGAGCGCCTTTCAGAGGTTTTGAACTATGGTTTTTTCATTCGGGACGCAAGCTGCATTCGCAGCAGCGAGGTTGTGGTGATGGTCGGCACCACGCTTGACACACGCAAGCTGCAGGAAGGCTGCGCCTACTGCAACTTTGAAAACTGCACCGACTGCACGGACAAAAACGGCGTCTGCGTATACGACCCGATGGATTTAGGGATTGCGCTCGGGTCGGCGGTTTCCATAGCGGCGGATGCGCGTATCGATAACCGTATCATGTTTTCGGCGGGCAAAGCGGCGCTGAGCCTTGGGGTTATGGATAGCGATGTCAAAATCGCGATGGCGATTCCGCTGTCGGCTTCGGGCAAATCACCCTTCTTCGACAGAAAGAAGTAATATTCGATGAGCCGCTCATGGGCGTATGGGCGGCTTTTTTATTACACAATTTAAGGTTAACTGATATTATTAAAGTGAATTTTGACTAGATCCATTAAGTCATTATATATTATTTACTATATATAAAATGGTTAGTTCTATAAGATGATTTTGCCTTTTGTTTTGCCACATCTGTAAGAATACAATCCAAATAATCTAAAGTTTGTTCACGTTGAACCTTAACAAGAGGCATTTTAATATCTAAAATCCTTTTCATCTCATCATTATAAATTTTTGTTTTCAAATCAGCGCTTACAGTTATTGTTAGATTTTTCTTGCTATATTTTCTCTTTTTCATATATTTCACCTCCTTATATTTTATGCAAAACAGTATTAAATAGCAATACTCCATATCATAGGTATTATGACTCCATATGGTGGAAGTATTTCACTACAATACTTTAGCAATTCATCCTCAGGGGCTATTATTGAACTATTGTGAGCTATTATCTCAATCAGAACATTGCAATTATCGTTTATCTTAACTAATAGATTGGCATATTGATTAAATTTATTTTGTTTTCTTTTCTCCTTGCTTCTAAATTTGAATTCAACTCTTATACGTTTTTTGTTTGGTATGATATTCAATATATTTTTCTTGTCACAGATGCAATGACAAAAATAAAAGTCAGAAATCTTATCGTCGCTTATAGTTGTATCGTCTTTTTTCTTACCATATAAAACAGGGGGGGATGCACCATTTACCTTAGAAATATGTGCAGGCATCCAAATGTTATCACCATCTTTTTCATAAAGACTTACCGAGAATCCATCTTCATCAGATGAAGAAATTCGATCCAAAATATATACGCAAAGCCAATTGCATAGATTAACGAGACTTTTATTACCAGAAGATATTTGTTGACATAATGTACCTGTAAGATTTGTATAGTTTTGCATGCTTCTTTTTAGTGTCTTAATCGTTTTTCCAGCTTCAGTCTCGTTTATCTTTTCTTTATCATTATAACCTCTAATGAATTCAAACACTTGGCTGTAATGATTTTTTTTAACAGAAAGAATAACAATTAATATTATAAATACAACTATAAATATATATGGGTAACATATATAAAACATACTATAGAAAGAGTCTAAGATAGTCGGGCAAGGCAAAATAACTACTAATATTGAAAAAAGTATTGGCAATATTATTGAGACAATACTAAACCAAAAAGAGTAGATATCTCGTTTAGAATTTGCTTGTTTAATTCCATTATCAGAATACTTATTCAAATAAAGATGAATGATATCTTGAACTTTCTGTTTAAAATGTTGAAGTTCGATTTCTTGTTCTCTATCCATAACTCAGCACCCCAAAAAATAATCCAATAATAATATTTCTAGGAATGCCTTACATAATCCTCCTTGATTATTCATAATTCGCTTAAAATTCATAAAATATTTAATTAATACGACTGTAGAATAAGCTTTTAACAATTACGTTGGTTAAGCATTAGTTTTCTCCGTCTGTCTACCCACAAATTCTGTACCAAGCCCACCGTGACCAGAACACCGCCAAGCAGGTTGTTCAGTGAGAACATGTCGGTCAGCATGATATCAATAACGAGGCCGGTAAACACCTGACCCGCAAACATCAGCAGTGTCATGTAGAACGACGATATTTTGCATACAGCCGCGTTCAGCAGCGTAACAAGACCCACACCGAATATACCGCCAAGATAGATCCATACCTTGGGAGACAATAAGAACTGCGTGAGCAGGGGCTCTCCCCGTCCGGCGATTAGCAGAATCACAGCCGATAAGGCAAGCCCAACAAAGTAATTGTAAAATGTACTGGTCAGTACGCTGGTTCGCTGTGCAAGAGCCGCGTTGATGGTTCTGGAAACAACGATGGCTACGCCGGTGAGCAGCGACAAAACGATAGGCACAATGGCGTCCATTTTTGAACCCGAAGTCATAAACACGATGCCCAATACCACAAACGAGATGCCAATTAGCTTCATTTTGGCAAAAGCGTGTTTTGGCATACCTAAAAAACCGTATCGGTCAAAAACCAGCGACGTGAGGCATTGGCCCAGCAAGCCGATAGCCAGAATCGCTGACACGCTGATTCTGCCGTAGGCCATGTTGGTGAACACCACTGTGGCGACGCCGACAGCCCCGCCAAGGTATAGGTGAAAAGGGAGCTTGCTGACAGGTAAGAAGCGCGCACGCCTACCTGCGATCAATAGGCATATAAAAAGCAAACCTGCCAAATGAATGACCACTGTGGCCGAATACAAGCCATAAAATAAAGTAAGCTCGCCGTTTATGGCGACCATCACGGCGATGAATACGCCTCCGAGCACCGACAAAAAATGATACATATTGGAACCCTCCATGGCGCTATACTATCACCGCGGCTTGACGCGCAATAGGACATATGTCATATTGTTTTCAGAGGTGAATGCCATGGTAAAAGAAAAGCTTCAAGCCAAGCATTATGAGACATTGGCCGAATACGGGTTAAAAAGTTTAGATGCCAGTGAAATTTCTCTTCTTCGGTACGAAAGCGAAGAATTCATCATTCAACAAGGGTACGCGTGTCCCTATGTACTGATTGTTTTAGAAGGCCGAATGAAGGTTTTTAATACAGCGCAAAGCGGCAGGACGCTGCTGTTTTGCTTTAATGCGGCAAAGGGCATTATGGGGGAAGTGGAGTTCGCAACGGATTCTGATGCGGCCGCGTCCAGCGTGCAGGCAATCACAGACGTAACATGCATCGGCATTCCACGCGCGCGATATCAAAAGGAGCTCAAAAACAACGCCATATTCATGAACGCAGTGAGCACGGCGCTGGCGCAAAAAATGTTTCGATCCAACAACAACAGCGCGATCAATATCCTTCATTCGCTGGATGTGCGTCTGTGCGCCTATATCGCGATGTCGAGCATCAACGGATGCTTTAAGGAAAAGCTCACCGAGATCGCGGAAATACTCGGCACAAGCTACAGGCATCTGCTGCGCACGCTAGATAATCTGTGCCGTCAGGGCATACTCCAAAAGACGCGACAGGGCTATCTCGTCAAGGATGAAGCGGCGCTCAAGCAAAAGGGCGGCGACTATTATCTGTTATAGGCATTTACCGAGAGCCTTGCCGATGAATATGGGAACTCTTACATGAATCAATTTCACAATCGGATTTTCTTCTGCCAT
Organism: Bacillota bacterium; assembly: GCA_023399095.1. Lineage (GTDB taxonomy): Bacteria > Bacillota > Clostridia > Christensenellales > SZUA-584 > SZUA-584. Next base: position 3,414 of record JAEWQS010000109.1, on the reverse strand, counting down.
CTGTCCGACTTCAGATATCGCCGTATTAAACACATAACTATTGTCCAATTCATCACCTGTAATATTAATCAAAATGTTAATTGACCAAAGGGACTGTCGTTGCATATAATATGGATATAGAACATTATCTATGTGATAGAACTTATTCAATATGTATATGGAGGTGAAGAAAGTGGCCGAAGGTTATCAGGAATATGTATCCGCGTTAAAAGCATTATCGGATGAAACAAGGCTTATGATCGTTGATATGTTATCCTGTGGAGAACTGTGTGCATGTGAGATTTTAGAAAAGTTTAATTTTACGCAGCCAACGTTATCATACCATATGAAAATACTAACCAAAAGCAGCCTTGTTTTTGGCAGGCGGGATGGAGCCTGGATGAATTACAGCCTGAATCTTGAAAAGTTTGATGATTTAAAAAAATTCATGGCGCGCATAACATCTCAAAAAGATGACTGCATCTGTCATGAATGCAAAAACGGTAAAGAATAGAGCCTAATCTGAAAATCATATTGGAAGAGGTAAAAAAATGAGCAAGAAAAAGACTGAAGGCATTGGGTTTTTTGAGAAATACTTAAGCATATGGGTGATACTTTGCATGGGCCTCGGAATTATTATTGGACTGTGGCTTCCTGTCATCCCCAGCTTTCTAGGTCAGTTTGAGTATTACAACGTATCAATACCTGTCGCCATTCTGATCTGGCTGATGATCTATCCGATGATGCTCAAAGTGGATTTTGCGAGCATAAAAAATGTCGGCAAAAACCCAAAAGGCTTGGTTGTCACATGGGTCACGAACTGGCTGATCAAGCCGTTTACTATGTTTGGCCTGGCATACCTGTTTTTCTTTGTTATTTATCAGTCTGTTATGCCTGCGGGAACCGCGAAGGACTATCTGGCGGGAGCTATTCTACTGGGAGCAGCGCCCTGTACAGCGATGGTGTTTGTGTGGAGCCATTTAACCAGAGGAAATCCGGCTCATACACTTGTTCAGGTCGCGACGAATGATCTTATTATTCTTGTCGCCTTTGCTCCGATTGTCGGATTGCTTTTCATGCTTGCCGGAATCAGTGTGCAGGGCGTCGGTGTCCCTTGGGCGACACTGTTTTTATCGGTTATTCTTTTTGTGGTGATACCCCTTGGAGGAGGTTGGCTGACAAGAAGCATACTCACGAAGAAGAAAGGCAAAGCGTATTTTGAAAAGAGTTTTATTCCAAAGTTCAATAACGTGACGGTTATCGGTTTGCTGCTGACGTTGGTCATCATATTCTCTTTTCAGGGAAGGACAATTGTTGAGCAGCCCATTGATATTTTTTTGGTGGCTATCCCCCTCGTGATACAAACGTTTTTGATATTCACTGTTGCTTATTTGTGGTCAAAAAAATGGAGATTGCCTCATAATATTGCGTCGCCTGCCGCGATGATCGGGGCAAGTAACTTCTTTGAATTGGCCGTTGCGGTTGCAATTTCTGTGTTTGGTCTTCAATCTCCGGCAGCGCTGGCCACGATTGTGGGCGTGCTTGTTGAGGTGCCTGTCATGCTGGCCCTGGTGAGATTTGCAAACCGTACACAACATTGGTTTCCGGAAATTAATGAGCCCATAGAAAGCATCGAAAAAAATACTGAAGACAAACAATAACAACTATTTAAAAAACCATTGACATACAACAGATAAATGCATAATATACTTATATACGGATATACGTATATAAGTATATTTTTTAAGAGGGATGTACAAATGACTGAATTGATAGACTTTATAAAAACAATATCGGATGAAACAAGATTGCGAATATTGGCTCTGCTGTCGGAGAAGGAGCTTTGCGTTTGTGAAATATGTTATATATTAGAAGAATCACAACCTAAAATATCAAGGCATCTTGCTAAGCTAAGAGATATGGGGTTGGTTCAGGATAAGCGTCAGGGGCAGTGGATTCTGTATTATATAAACATTCAAGATAATATGGCATCAGAGATACTTGGTGCTATAGTCAACAATTATGAGCAATACCCACTGCTGGTTAAAGACAGAGAGCGGCTTTCTGATCAAACGGATAAAGGTTTGCTAAGCAAAACACTGATGTCTGATCTCAAAGCATTGTAATAATTGATAACAACATAGTTGGAAGTCGAGGTTAAATTTTATGACGGTGTTTGAATGGCTGAATAATCAGCTGTTAAAAATGGAATGGCTGAGCAATTTAATAAAATGGCTCGTACAGGATGTGTTCGGCTTGGATGTCAGTGAACGTCTGGGTGGGAGCATCCACTTTTTCCTTTACGATACAATTAAAATATTTATACTGCTGTCGGTACTGATATTCGTGATCTCGTATATACAGAGCCATTTTCCTCCCGAGCGTACACGCAGGATACTGGGACGCTTTCGCGGCATCGGAGCCAACACATTGGGCGCACTGCTTGGGACGGTCACGCCGTTTTGCTCATGCTCGTCGATACCTTTGTTCATCGGTTTCACGAGCGCAGGGCTGCCCATTGGTGTCACATTCTCGTTCCTTATATCCTCGCCGCTTGTCGATTTGGCGTCCGTGCTGCTGCTGGCCAGCATTTTCAACTGGAAGATTGCCATTGCGTATGTGGTGGTCGGGCTTATACTTGCTGTGATTGGCGGCACACTTATCAGCAAGCTGAAGCTGGAAAAATACGTAGAGCCATTCGTCTTTCAGAATCAATCGGCTGAGATCGACGCGCCGGAAATGACACGTCGTGACAGGGTTGTTTTCGCAAAGGATCAGGTGCTAGCGATCATTAAAAAGGTGTGGTTGTATGTACTGATCGGCGTCGGCATTGGCGCAGCCATTCACAACTGGATTCCTAAAGATATTGTATTGGCTGTGTTGGGTAATAACAATCCATTTTCGGTCTTGATAGCAACGTTTGTGGGTGTTCCGATGTATGCCGATATATTTGGAACGCTGGCTATTGCGGAGGCGCTTGTACTCAAGGGCGTGGGCATCGGCACGGTGCTGTCGTTTATGATGGCGGTGACGGCGCTGTCGCTGCCGTCCATGATACTGCTGAAAAAAGTGGTCAAGACAAAGCTGCTGTTGATTTTTGCGGGTATCGTTGTGGTAGGTATTCTGATCATAGGATACGTATTCCACGCGTTTGGATTCTGGCTGGTATAGTTTTTTAAGGAGACTAACAAATGATCAAACCCAAAGTCGCATTTATATGCGTTCACAATTCGTGTCGGTCGCAGATGGCGGAAGCCATATCTAAGCTCATAGCTTCGGAAGTGTTTGAGGCCTATTCGGCCGGAACCGAAACAAAGCCGCAGATCAATCAGGATGCCGTGGCTGTCATTAAAGAGCTGTACGGCATTGATATGAACGAAACGCAACAGTCGAAGCTGCTGACAGACATCCCGCCGGTGGACGTTGTGATCACAA
>JAEWQS010000051.1 GCA_023399095.1 Bacillota bacterium | reverse complement strand
GCTATCTTTGCTACTTTGCAGTGCTCAGCATCGCGGGCGTGGTGGCCGGCATGCTTGTGCGTCCGGAGGATCTTGATTTAATAGATATGGTCACCTCGTTTAAATCCATACTGCTGGGCGGTATGATCGCGGGCTTTACGTATTTGCTTCTCGGCTTTGCGGTCAGCGTGCTGCTGCGCAAGGCCAAACACGCGGCATCTATGGCTGTGATGCTGTTCTTCCTCACTTACATCGTGGGCAGCATTCCCACGATCACCGGCGTGCTTGAATTCTTGAAGTGGGTTTCGCCGTTGAACTATTTCACGCCGACCGATGTTGTGATAAATGGAATAGACGGCATCAGTGTGTTGATCTGCGTTCTTATTATGGCGGCCTCCGCGGCGCTGACGTATGTGCGATATCGCAAGCGGAATTTCTATATCTGACAGACTGAGCCGCAAGCGCAGACTGTCATCCTGAGCTTGTCGACTATGAAATGGACTCACATCCCATGGCAACATAACAACAAACGTCATCCTGAGCTTGTCGAAGGATCCCATGGATGACGCATATTTAGTGGCTACGAGCATGAACAGTGGGATTCCTCGCCTGCGGGTTCGAAATGACAAATTGGGGTTTTATAACGTTCTGAAGGAGTCGTGAAAGATTAGCGACTCCTTATTTAATTGCCGGTATAGAACTTCAAATACATAACCATAATTTATATACTGCCATATTGTTTATTTTGAGCGTCTGGTTAATCCTCATATAGATAACTTAGACGTTAGAGAAAAGAGTTAATGGAAGATAGCGATGGAAACGTATCTGATCATACTGTTTAGAATCATTTCAATAATGGCTTTGCTCTTGACATCGACCCTTTTTGTTATGGGAAAAAGGCCAATCGATGAGCTGCCCGTTTTTGACTTTCTCGTATTGGTCGTTATGGGTGCTATCGTAGGAGCGGATATAGCTGATCCAGATATTGAACATCTGCCTACGGCTTTTGCAGTTATTGTTTTAGCCGCCATCCAACGGCTAGTGAGCTACTTTAGTCTAAAACACCGGAAATTCAGAAAACTCATCACGTTTGAGCCTACAGTTGTTCTATATAACGGAAAGCTAATTCATAATAACATTAAGCGAATCCATTACAGTATAGATGAAGTCATTACGATACTGCGAGAAAATGAGATTTTTGATATAAGCAGAATTGAGTACGGTATCGTCGAGGCAAATGGCAAGCTATCCATCATTAACAAGCCGCAATATGAAAAGGTCACGCTTCAAGATTTGAACCTGCCCTTTTCAATCAGCAATGCCACTTCAACCGTCATTATGGACGGCAAAATAAACAGCAATAACATAAAGAAGCTTCAATTAAGCGAACAGGAAATACTTGAAATGATACACCAACAAGGTATTAGCCATATTGAAAATATATTTTTCGCAACGATAGATACGAATAACATATAAACATTTCAACTTATAATGAAACCGCAAGAGATATTTATACAAACACATATGAAAAATGACTTGTTGGGTAGAGTTCACAAGCATGTTGAATGTTAATATCAAAATTCCTTTTATGAACCATAGTGTCCATTAGCCAAAGTATTAATCCGCTGTCTTTTTCTTTGCACGCCTTTCATGTATAATATCATGAAAGATTAACCATTTGCGAGGGAGAAACAGTGGCCAGCAACACCAAAACAAACGCCATGCGCCTGCTCGACAGCGCTGGCATCACCTACAACCAATACGTCTACGACCACAGCGACGGTTTTATCGATGGCATATCCGTGGCGGAGAAAACGGGAATGCCAATAGAGAAGGTATTTAAAACGCTTGTGGTTCAGGGCGCAAGCCGCGCTTACTATGTATTTGTTATCCCGGTCGCGGAGGAGCTCAACCTAAAGGCTGCGGCCAAGGCCGTGGGTGAAAAGTCCGTCGAGATGATCAAGGTGGCCGATATCAACAAGATCACGGGCTACATCCGTGGCGGCTGCTCACCCGTTGGCATGAAGAAAGCCTATCGCACGGTGATCGACAGCGCATGCAAAGCGCAGAGTACCATTGTGGTAAGCGCGGGCAGGCTTGGGTTGCAGATTGAACTCAATACCGCCGATCTGATCCGTGTGGTGCCCTGCGAAATGGCGGATATTACTGCCGCCCACTGAGAAAGGAAGCATACTTTGACCGATTTTTCAAACACCGAACTGAGCCTTTGTTCGCTCGTCATATTTCGCCGTCTGCTTAATGACGACGTTTTTGCAAAGTTATCCGCACTGCTTCGTGCCGACGACCTGTCTGTCTCAGAGCAAGTCTCGTGCTATGCGGATTTTACCGCCGCGCTGTTTGCGCACGGCACGAACTTGACGGACTATGTCTTAATGCGCATCATTGAGGACGACAACATCTATGTGCAAAAACGTGCGCAGAAACAGCCTGTCGATCATACTTTGGAAGTGTGCCTGAAAAACGAACTTGCTGTGCTCCAAGCCGTCGCACAGCTCAAATCCGCTGATATTCGCGCGCACATCCGCTTTGACGGTTTCCTGCCCGACTGGCGAAACGGCGATTTGGATTTTGCCGAAGCGTATATGCGTCACATGGATGGCATTGCAACCCAAGGCCACGGCATTTATGCGAAGCATTATATGCTGCGCGTTAAGAACGGCGAAATCGTGCCTGTGACCTGCCCAGACCCTATTCGTCTTGCCGATTTAAAAGGCTACGAACGTCAGAAAAAAGCTGTCATCGGCAACACACTTGCGCTTCTTAATGGCAATCCTGCTGCCAACGCATTGCTTTACGGCGACGCGGGCACCGGTAAATCGTCCACAGTCAAAGCCATCGTCAACGAAAACCACGGTCAGGGGCTGCGGCTGATCGAGATCGGCAAGCAGCAGTTCGGCGAGATTCCTACCATTGTGGAAACACTGAGCCAAAGCCCATTGAAGTTCATACTGTTTATCGACGACCTTTCATTCACGCAACAAAACGACGATTTTAACGCGCTCAAGGCCGTGCTTGAGGGCTCCGTATCCGCAAAGGCGACCAATATCGCGATCTACGCCACAAGCAACAGGCGGCACATGGTCAAGGAGCTTTTCTCCGACCGCGAGGGTGACGACATTCACCGCAACGAGACAATTCAGGAGCTTTGCTCGCTCTCCCACCGTTTCGGGCTCACCGTTGGCTTCTTCAAGCCCGACAAAAAGGTGTACCTCGATATTGTTCATGCACTTAAAGACGATTATGGCATTGAGATGGATGATGCGCTTCTCGATCTTGAAGCGGAGCGCTTTGCAAGCGCAGGGCGATCACCGCGAATCGCTCGGCAGTTTATCGACTCGCTGCGGCGAAACGGACAGGCCTAGCCTTTTGTTATGAATCTGAAGAT
>JAEWQS010000178.1 GCA_023399095.1 Bacillota bacterium | reverse complement strand
ATACAATTAAGCCTTTGAGGGGAAACAACAAGGTTTGTCTATATATAAGACTTTCAGAGCCTGTATAATCATCTTCTTTTATTATATACAGGCATCGCTGCTGTCACGGCCAATTTTGAGATGAAGCGCTTGAATCGCAGCCGGTGTATCCATATCCATAAATTGGAATTTCGAATTTCTGTAATACCATCTCACAAACACGAACCCTAATAAAATGGCCGCTGTGACAATGAGGCCCCCTTCCGGTCCGAATGCCCCGCCGTTTAAAATGGTATCGCTTGCATATTGCGTGCTGATGATCCCCTTCGAATCAATGCCGCTCACGGGAAAACCGTACACACACCCTTGAAAATAGTTCCATGTCATGTGGTAACCGATCGACATCCAGATGCTGCCCGATTTTAAGTACATATACGCGAATAATAATCCGGCCAGCGTGATGTTAATAAACGGTATCACATTGAACGCGTTGTTCATCATGTGCATCAACGAAAACATAGTAGCCGATACGAACACCACAAGCGGCATGCTCTTTGTCTGCCGCAATACGGACATATAATAACCCCGTGTTAATATTTCTTCCGCAAACCCGACAATGATGAAAACAAAGACATACAGCAATGTATTGGCCGTAAAACTTGGCTCCCACGATTCCACATAGCCGTTGCCTGTAAGCAGTATCACAATAAAAACGACCGTGATTGACATAATGCCAAAGAGCAGCCCCACGCCAAACGGCTTTTTATTTATTCTGAATCGCCCGAGCCCCATATCTTCCAGTTTGCGCTTAGAAAACACCTTCCAAGCGATTACCGGCACTGCGATTATCACGGTTTCCTGAATGATGAACAGCAGCCATTCCCACTTTGCATGCAACGCGGCATAGGCTCTGCTCATATCGTTTTCCGAACCCCCGAGCATTTCTACGTGAAGGTTGGCAAAACAATTAAAAAGATATCCCTCAAGATAAACAAGTCCGAAAACGATTGTGAATACGAGTGCGATTTTCCAGCCCGATCTGACCAGGCCTTCCTTGTTTATAAACATACACTGCGGCCTTTCATGGAGTGGCTTCAAGTGCCATATATATTTACCCTGAAATCAAAACGTTCAAACAAAAAAGGGCAGATGCTCTGCCCTTTCTCTCTTTAACTATTAATCTGCCTTCGGCTCTGACTTGGCATCTTTGGATTCGGCAGCAGAAATCTTTTCCTGAGCGTTGAGTTTATCAAGCTCACGCTGTTTGTCTTTGCCCAGATATTCCGGCAGCTCCATACCCGCCATGTCAAAAAGCTCGTTCATGGGCGGCAGGCTTTTCATAAGACCGGACAGGAAATTTGCCGTAGACGATTCGCCCTTGCCGCTGCCGCTGTCCCAAACGGTGACCTTGTCGATCTTCAGATTCTTAATCGCCTCCACCTGCACCTTGACGATCTCCTCCATCTTATCCGCAATCATCATGCGCACTGCCGCATTGGCGTCGCCGTCAGCCGCGCTGATAATTTGTTTAAAGCCCTCGGCCTGCTTGATAAGAACCTCGTTAATACCTTTGGCCTGCGCCTCCATCTTGGAATATATCGCGTCCGCTTCACCCTTGGCCATTCTTCTGAAGCGCTCCGCCTCGGCTTCAGCGTCGATTTCCGCTTTTCTCTTGGCAATCTCGGCCTGCACGATAATATCCGCTTCCTTGGACGCCTGCTCACGGCTCGCCCTCTGACGCTCTGCCGCTTCTTCCGCCGCATACGCTTCCTCAAGCGCTTTGGCTGTCTGCACCTTTTCAGCCGCGGTCGCACGCCTTAAGGCTTCCGCTTCCCGCTCTCTTCTCACCGCATCGGAGTTTGCCACCGTGATCTTTGCGGTGTTTTCACCTTCGATGGCCTGTGAATTGGCCTCAGCCACATTAATTCTTTCGTCCTTCTGCGCCAGTGCTTCACCGATAGAACCGTCTCTGTTCTTTTCGGCCACGCTCTTTCTCGCGTCGTTAATCGCCTTGGCCGCCGCTTCCTTACCCAGCGCCTGAATGTAGCCCGACTCGTCGTTGATATCCGTCACGTTCACATTGATGAGCCGCAGACCGATCTTTTTGAGCTCGGATTCCACATTGCGCGATACCTCTTCAAGGAACAGGTCTCTGTCCGTATTGATCTCCTCAATGTCCATCGTCGCGACGACCAAACGCAGCTGGCCGAACAGTATATCCTTGGCGAGCTCTTCGATCTCGTCGAGCTTAAGCCCCAGCAGACGCTCCGCCGCGTTTTGCATGATTCCCGACTCTGTCGATATACCGACCGTAAACCGCGAAGGCACATCGATGCGAATATTTTGCTTGGACAGCGCACTTTTAAGATCCACCGTTATCGACATGGGCGTTAAGCTCATGAACTCATAATGCTGGAAAACGGGCCATATAAACGCCGCGCCGCCGTGTATGCACTTGGCGCTGGCCATATCTCCATTGGCACCCTTGCCCACCTTGCCATACACGACAAGAATTCTGTCCGACGGACATTTCTTGTAGCGCGTTAAAATCGCGATGAATGTCGTGAACAGAATCATGACGGCGATAACAATAAGTATCAATGTATCCATAGTAATCTCCTTTATCTTTTTACGATAAGCGTGCTGCCGGTTTTGCCAACAACGCGTACCGCTGTGCCCGTGGGGATTTTCTCAGCTCCATCCGTGATGGCCTCGGCCTCCACAAGCTTCTGCTGAAATTCCACCATAACCTTGCCTCTGCCCGTGCGCGTGGGAGGAATGGGAATATAGACCTCGGCATCCTTGCCTATTGCGTTGCTGTATACGAGGTTGCCGCTGGTCTGCATGTTCTTCATCGCGTAAAACATCAGCCCAATGAGCAGCATGGCAAACAAACCCGCCGCCACTGAGATAACAATGATAAGCGCGGTACTCAGCGACGTGCCGCTCAGCGCGTAACCCGTCCAGCCGAATATACAGAAGAACGCGACCAGACCTCTGATTGTGAAAAAACGAAAGCCCGCGACGCTCACATTCGCTTCGTGAAAATCAGTATCCGCATCAGCCTCTGCACCGCCGTCCACATGCATATCTACGTCGGCATCCGTATCGGCATCGTGGCCGCCCACCCCCACAATTGTGAGTATGGCCTGTATGACCAGTATCAGTGTAAAAGGAATTGCCGCATAAAGAAACATATGCTGCAGCGCGCTCAATGCATTCCACCATTCTGCCATGCGATCACCTCAAATCTTTTTACATATTATAACACACAAATGCGGTATCCGATAGGATTTGTAAAAAAATCTTTATCTCCACTTGCCGCCGCAGGCGCGGTGCAGCTCCTCCGTCAAATGGAACCAGCGCATCGTGTCGTTGCGCTCCGGGTAGAACTCGTAGAACTCGCTTCTGTAAAACGTGTAAAACCGCGAAATATCCGTGCACATGCCATATGTGGGCACAGCATCGGTGGATAGAGTAAAGGCGAACGGTTCGCCATGCTTGGTGCCTTCAAACTTGAGCCCTTCTCGCGAAAGAGACAGCGTTCCGTCTCCAGCGACGATGGACGTTGCACCTTTCTTGAGCCGCTTGTATTGGGGCAGTACACCCAGCTTCACACGTTCGCTGAAATGAAAGCCGCTGCCTGATACCTCGACTCTCGCTTTTTCCCGCTGCAGATCGTACCAGCGCGATATTGTTTCGGGCACCACGCAGGTGTTATCGAGGGGAAGCAGGTCATAATATTCGTTGACCTTTGCGCCGTTGCCGCACGCTTCACAGCGGATGATATCGCCTTTTGCACGCATGGTATAAAGCCCGCCGCATTTGGGGCACAGATACAGCAGATCGTGAAGATTTTTAGCCATCTCGCCGCTGCCGTTGTATTTGACTCTTTGCTGCCTGTTCCATGTGTAATCATCATGGGCAAGCTCACGGTTCAGCGTTTCCTGAATCTCGTCCGCGCTCAGCTCTTTCAGCTGCTCCGGCGTGAAAAGCTTGTCCACCACGATCTCGACGCGGCCCGGCCGCTGATCGAGACAGTGCTTGGTGTTGGTCATATAGCCGCCCGCAATCTTGGTGTAGTACACGGTGACGCCAAGGAACTTGAGCAGCTTTCCGCTGCCAATGGCGCAGGGCTGTCCGCCGCCCGATATCGAGC
>JAEWQS010000172.1 GCA_023399095.1 Bacillota bacterium | reverse complement strand
AGAGAGGTGTAAAGACAATGGCAAAATACTGCGAGGTTTGCAACAAGGGCATCGTATCGGGAAACACTGTCAGCCATTCCAACAGAAAATCCAGAAGAACATGGTCACCCAATGTTCAGCGTGTTCGTGCGATCGTTGAGGGAGCTCCCAAAAGAATGTATGTCTGCACAAGGTGCTTGCGCTCAGGCAAGGTAACCCGCGGATAATCGTTCATAGATTAACCAGAAAACGGGGCTGCCTTATTTGGCGGTCCTTTTGCTTTACTCTTTTTGGGGGCTGCCTAAACTATTTTTTGCTAAAAAACGCCTTTAAACAGCCCCTATGTATGCTTTACTTAAAAAGCTTCTTGAGTATTCCGCGAAATATCCGCGGTGCTTTAAAACAATAGATTCTCAACATATCCACCTCCAAAACGTCAACATATTTTCCTAATAAGAATAAAACATCCCCCCGCAATGAGCGTTACTCCGAGCAACGCCAGCCACATCCAATACGGCATAAAACAGATTAACAGTATGATGCCGATGCAAATAATGAAGCCAGCGAGGATTCTTCGCATGAGACAGTTTCCGCACAACACGTTATCACCTCCGTGAGCGATACTGCATTTGGTCCTGCTATATCATACGAATTGCCTTATGGAAGTGTTACGCTTTGCCTCTAATCTTTACAATGAGCGCATTGCCGCCCAAAATGGATAGTTGAACCGGGTTTTTCTTTATAATATTACTGATCCCTCTGGACGAGTCTGTGCGAAGCGCCAGATTCTCGAGTGGATATTCAAGATTTTTTGCGTTTACGATTAAGTCTCCCGTCAACGGATGAATGGACACCGTCTGCCCGATGCGGCCATTGAATCTATGTTCGCCTGTAGCGACCCACATCTCATTATAGGTATCAAACATACGGCATTGGACGCCCGCATTCAAGGCCCGTACCAGCATAGCGATATTCGCCAATGTATGATCCATACGTCTGCCCGTAGCGCCCAATATGACAATATCGTCAGCGCCCGCTTTAATCGCGTGGTTCATGGCGGCTTCCGTATCTGTCTCGTTTTTTGCTCTTTGAAGCTTAATGATCGATGCGCCGTCTGATTCAAGCTTTGAAACAGTTTTGGGGTCGGCCGTATCAATATCACCGATTATATAATTCGGCGATAAAACAAATCGGTCGAACACATCGGCTGCGCCGTCGACCGCTATCGTGATATCAGCGTTTTTGTAATGCTTAAGAAGGTCGGCTTTTCGGGGAGAAACGCCGCCTGAGACAATTAAACATTTCATTTTTCCAGCTTGAGGCGGCTGATCATGTCTTTGGGATTCTCCGCAGTAAACACGGAATTGCCGGCTACGATGACATTGACACCGGCATCCGTCACAAGCTTGGCATTGTGAGCGCCCAACCCTCCGTCCATTTCGATATCGATGGCAAGACCACGTGAATCAATCATCTTATTGAGTTCCTGAGCTTTTCTTACAGAGTATGGAATAAAGCTTTGTCCGCCAAAACCGGGATTAACCGACATCAAGAGCACCATGTCGAGCTGATCCAGCACATATTCAAGTACACTCAGCGGCGTATGAGGGTTCAGTGACACACCGCACTTTTTTCCGGCTGTCTTGATGAGCTGTATGGTTCTGTCCAGATGCGTCGTGGCTTCAGCGTGTACCGTAATGATATCTGCACCCGCTTCGGCGAACTCTATTACATATCGTTCAGGTTGGACGATCATCAAATGAACATCAAGCGGCAGATGAGTATGTTGCCGAAGATCCCGTACCATTTTCTGACCAAACGTGATGTTGGGGACGAATTTACCGTCCATCACATCACAGTGAATGTAATCTGCGCCTGCCTTCTCCAGCATTTTAACAGCGTCATATATGTTGGTGAAATCCGCCGAGAGTATGGATGGTGCAACCTTAATCATATTCATGCAACCTCTTTTCTTCTAATTCTTTTAAAATAGTCAGGTATCGCCGATACCGTCCTTCACTGATTAATCCCTTTGCGACGGCCTCTTTCACGCCGCAATTCGGTTCCTCTGCATGCAGGCACAAGGTAAATCGACAGTTTTGAACAAATGGCCTCATATCGTCATAATAATAACCAAGCTCTGAAGGCAGCAGATCAGCGTTTTCCAGAAATGAAAAACCCGGTGTATCCACCACCATGCCCGAAATATCATCCATCACAAGCAATTCCGCGTGACGCGTGGTATGGCGGCCTCTGTCCGTCTTTTTTGAAAGCCCTCCAGTTTCCAACGAGAGCCCGGGAAATAGCGTATTGAGTATGGATGACTTGCCAACAGCTGACTGGCCCGCAAAACAGGTGCTGCGGCTTTTGAGATGGCTTTTTAAATCGTCAAGCCCTTCGCCTGTTGTGGCCGATACGCAGACGCATGCGCAAACACTCTGGTATTCCTTTAGCAATAAACTAATTGATTCGTCATCAGCCGCATCGCATTTATTGAAAACGAGAAACGGTAATATTCCCGCTTTTTTACTTTGAACGATCAGTTTATCGCATAGCAAACAGTCTGCTTTTGGCTTTTGGACAGATACAACGATAGCAGCCTGATCGATATTGGCAACGTGCGGACGATGAAGCTCATTGCGCCGATCGCATATTTCTTCAATTGATCCGTATGCGCCTTCATTTGTGGCAAAGCGGACATGATCTCCGGGAAGCGGCGTTACCTTGTCGTTGCGAAAACGGCCTCTGGCCTTGCACTCGTGGACTTCCCCCTCAGCGTCGCGAACATAATAAAATCCCCCGACGCCTTTTAATATCGTTCCTGTTCTATTCTCCGACACGTTTGACAAAATTCACCTCTTTAGAGATTGTCTCTTCATTATTCACATATACCTTGACCGTCTTTATTCCCCCGCTCACACTGGGAATCTCCCATTCGATAGGCATAGAACCACTATAAGGTGCCTCCATGGATCCCACAAAATAGCTGATTTCGATGTTGTTTTGCTCTGTCACCAATACAATTCGGATTTTCGAATCGTTTTCCGGTATATCGATTTGGGCAGTAAACGGTGCGTAATAGTCTTTTTGCTTATACTGACTGATCCAAATATCGATTTCTTTGCTATATGATGTTGGAATACCCTGTGCCGGACTTTGCTCATAAACTGTGCCTTCCGGCTTGTCACTTTCAGATTCAAATACAATAACGTTGCTGAATCCGGAATTGTAGAGCGTGGACACGGCTTGATCGACCGGCATGTCTATGACCATAGGCATTGGCACTTCAGCTTCCTCGGTATCGGTGGACACAACGAGATTCACTGTGTTGCCGGCATACACATCACTGTCAACATCGGGCATCTGTGATAACACATTACCTGCTGGAATATCTCTTTGAAACTCATAGGTGACTTTATCAAGAATAAGTCCCATGTTTTCAATCGTATCTATCGCTTCTTGGAGCGGCAGACCTGTCAAATCCGGCATCATCAGCGCTGAAGGGCCGTTGGAAATCGTCAGCGTCACAGAATTACCTCTCATAACCATGCTGCCAGAAGCAGGTGCCTGTGATATGACATTTCCTTCTTGAACAGTTTCACTGTTTTCAAAGTTAATCTGAACTTTAAGTCCCATGTTGTTGAGTGTTTGCGTGGCAGTGTCCACATCTTGTCCCGAAAAACCCGGCATGCTTAGCCTTTGCGAATTCGAATTATTGAGCAGCGACACGACAGTAATGCCTGCGGTGATTAGAATGGCTGCAATGACAAAAAAAACGCCTATCTTCCACCATTTGTGCTTACTCGCTGAAATTGTGTCATTGTGTCTATAAACTTCGGGCAAGTCCACAAAATCACCGCCGGTGTCAACAAGCGCTCGGACAAGGTCCTCTTTAAACGCCTCCATCGACCGATATCTGTTTTTTTTATTTTTACTTGTTGCCTTGAGCACAATATTATTGATTGACTGACTCAGCAACGGATTCTTCTCTATGGGTGCCGTGATTTTTTCGTTGATGTGCTTAAGCGCGATGGATACAGTTTTGTCTCCCGTATACGGAAGCTCCCCAGTGAGCATTTCATAAAGCACGATACCCAATGAATAGATGTCTGTTCGTGCGTCCACGGCATCACCGCGAGCCTGCTCTGGAGATACATAATATACTGAGCCGATGACTTCTTTTTCTTCATCCTGCGATGTCGACAAGCTTTTGGCTATGCCAAAGTCCGTGACTTTTGCCGTATGATCCTCGTCCAATAATACATTGTGTGGTTTGATGTCCCTGTGGATGATGCCTCGTTTATGTGCGGTTGACAAGGCTGAACATATCTGTACTGCAAAAAGGATGGCTTCTCTTTCAGGAACAAAATTATTTCTCTCGATGAGTGACTTTAACGTAGAACCGGCGACATATTCCATGACCATGTAGTAAGTGCCGTCTTCGCAGCCGATATCACTGACTTTCACGATATTTTCATGTTCGAGTGAAAAAGCGGCTTCCGCTTCTTTTTTGAACCTTTTCACATAATCGGCACTGTCTGAAAACTTTTCTTTAAGGATTTTAACAGCGACAATGCTGTTTGTTTTACGGCATTGCGCTTTGTAGATATAGGCCATACCGCCCGAATCGATGGCCTCGAGAATCTCATATCTGCCGCCGAGAACGCGCCCAATCATTGCGCACCCCCATTAAAAGCGGCAATAATGACGCTGATATTGTCTGTACCGCCATTGCCCAGCGCTGCCTGTATCAGCCGCTCAGCAGCCACAGACAGATCACCTGACAGCAGCATCGCGATCTCATCATCGGAAACCGCATTGTTAAGACCATCTGAACAAAGCAGTATCATATCATTTTCTTTAAGCTCGACGATAAAAGTATCCACTTCCACATCACATTCCGTGCCCACCGCTCGCGTGATGAT
>JAEWQS010000171.1 GCA_023399095.1 Bacillota bacterium | reverse complement strand
ATACTGCGTTCGTTTGTCGCGTCGCTGTTCGCAGGTGGCTTTGGCATGTTCCTTTACTCAGCACCCGGCGTGATTTTCAGCATTCTTGCGATGTTTGCTGTGCTAAAAACAGTAAAGGCGCTGTCCATCGTCGGTATATCCATGATCGGCGCATGCATACATAACCTTATGCAGGTCTGCATCGCTGTGCTGACAACAGGCGAATCGCGGCTTTTCTACTACGCATTTATACTGCTTATCGTCGGCGCAGTGTCCGGAACGATCACGGGTGCTGTAGCGCGCACGGTGTTTCCAAGAGCAGCAAACGTATTAAAGCTGCAAACACGCAAATAATAATTGGACGGAGGTGCCAAACATGTTCAATTTCGCGAATTATTATATGGACTGGACGATACTGCTCATCATACCCGGCATCATCGTGGCCATGTGGGCACAGTCCAAGGTAAACCGCGCTTATCAGCTGTATTCCAAAACACCTGTATCAAGTGGCATTACGGGACGGGAAGCCGCCTCGCGTATACTCGCAGCCAATGGAATCAATCATGTTCAGATCGCTCCCACGAGCGGCAGACTGTCCGATAATTATAACCCGCGCAAAAAAACACTTAATCTCTCCGAAGCCAACTTCTCCGGCAGCTCGGTGGCGGCTGTGGCCGTGGCTGCGCACGAATCCGGTCACGCCATTCAACACGGGACGGGTTATTTCCCGCTCCATCTTCGCAGCCTTATCGCTCCCGTTGTGAGCATTGCGTCCTATATGCTCTGGCCGATACTGATACTCGGGTTCATGATGGGTTTTCGCGAGACGATAAATATCGCAGTTTATATATTTCTCGCTATTTTCGTATTTCAGATTGTCACTCTGCCCGTCGAGTTCAACGCCTCGCGGCGTGCGCTCGCGGCGCTTCAGTCACAAAACGTGCTGACCAATGAAGAACAATACGGCGCGAAAAAGATGCTCGAAGCTGCCGCACTCACTTATGTCGCGGCGACGCTTGTGGCGCTGCTCAATGTGCTGCGTTTTTCCATGTTGTCACGGCGCAGGTAGAATCGCGTAATTGTTCACAGGCCAATTTTAAGTGCTTGGAGAGAATTTAATCAGTTTCTTGATTATTTCCCAAGTTAATCAGTGCCTATCTCATATTTTGTGTTGTGAATTGTCAAAGTTAACACTATAATGGGACTAAACATGTTCGAAACTAACGAAACTGTTATCACGCAGGCGGACAAACATATCAATTTTATGAAATGAGATTGTTTGTCTATTCGGAATGCATTGCTCCAGCTTTGATATCTTTGATCGTCGGGGCAATCACATGATAAAAACGGGTTAGCCGTATAATAATTCTTGAGGAGGAATTTATGAACAACGTAGACGTGCTGTCTGTCAACACCATTCGCATAATGGCAGTTGAAGGCGTACAGAAAGCAAACAGCGGACATCCGGGGCTGCCCCTTGGCGCCGCACCCATGGCGTACGCGCTTTGGGCAAAGCATTTGAAACACAACCCAAAGAACCCAAGCTGGGCGGACAGAGACCGTTTTGTGCTCTCCGCGGGTCATGGCTCTATGCTGCTTTACTCATTGCTGCATACCTTTGGCTATGAGGAAGCTACCATTGAGGAGCTCAAAAACTTCCGTCAATTGGGATCGAAAACAGCGGGTCACCCCGAATTCGGCCACATTGCGGGCATCGAAACCACGACCGGCCCCTTAGGACAGGGTATCGCCAACGCCGTGGGTATGGCGATGGCCGAAGCGCATCTCGCGGCTATGTTCAACAAAGACGGTTACAACGTGGTTGACCATTACACATACACGCTGTCGGGCGATGGCTGTCTCATGGAAGGCGTTGCTTCCGAAGCCTGCTCTCTCGCGGGCACATTGAAGCTCGGCAAGCTTATTTTGCTTTACGACAGAAACAAGATCACCATTGAAGGCGAAACGGATTTCGCGTTTGACGAGGATGTCGCCAAGCGTTTTGACGCATACGGCTGGCAGGTGATTCATGTCGATAACGGCAACGAAGACGTGGACGGCATTGCAGATGCCATCGCGGCTGCCAAGGCGGAAACGGAAAAGCCCTCCATCATCATCATCAAAACGGATATCGGATACGGCTGTCCCGCTGTGCAGGGCAGCGCTTCGTGCCATGGTTCACCGCTCGGCGACGACAATATCCTGTCTTTGAAAGAGACGCTAGGCTGGCCTTATAAAGAGAGCTTTTATGTGCCGGACGAAGTGAAGGCAGAAACCGAGAAGCGCCAGCTCTCTTACGCGCAAGCGGAAGCGCAGTGGAACAAGATGTTCGACGAATACTGCAAAAAGTTCCCCGAGATGGCCGAACTTTGGAACAAGTGCTTCGGCCCGGTGGACGCAAGCGTTCTTTCCGACAAATCCCTTTATGAATTTGAAAAACCGCTGGCGACACGTCAGTCTTCCGGAATCATGCTCAATAGACTGGCCGAGAAGCTGCCCGGCCTGTTCGGCGGCAGCGCCGACCTTGGCCCCTCCAACAATTCAGTACTCAAGGGCAAGCCATACTTTGCACCCGACTGCCGAGAAGGTGTCAATATCCATTTCGGCATCCGCGAATTCGCGATGGCCGCGATTGCCAACGGCCTTGCGCTGCACGGCGGCGTGATCCCGTATGTGGCGACGTTCTTCGTGTTCACCGACTACTTAAAGAACGCCGTGCGTATGTCCGCTTTGATGGGCCTGCCCGTGATCTTCGTCATGACGCACGACAGCATCGGCGTGGGTGAAGACGGCCCGACGCATCAACCCATCGAACAGCTGGCCTGCATGCGTGCCACGCCCAACACCTATATGTGGCGTCCCGCCGATTCCAAAGAAACGGCTGCGGCCTACATCTCCGCGCTTCAGGTCAGCGGCCCGTCCGTGATTGCGCTTTCACGCCAGACATTGCCGCTCTTTGACGAGACAGGCGAAGCCGCGCTCAAGGGCGCTTACGTGCTCAAGGACTTCGGCGCTGACCCGTCGGTAATTCTCATCGGCACAGGCAGCGAGGTGGAGCTTTGCATGAAGGCCGCTCAGAAGCTGTTTGACGAAGGCATCATCGCGCGTGTGGTTTCCATGCCCTGTGTAGACCTGTTCGAAGAGCAGGGCGAAGCATACAAGCAAAGCGTATTGCCTGATGCGCTTGACAAGCGCGTGGTGGTGGAAGCGGCGGCATCGTTCGGCTGGCACAAATACGCGGGCAAGGGCGAGATTATCGCGCTCGACCACTTCGGCGCATCTGCCCCTGCGCCCAAGCTGTATGAAGCCTTCGGCCTCACAGTGGACAACATCGCTCAGAAAGCCATCGAAGTGCTGGGCAAATAAACTGATACAGACACGAAAGCCTTTGGCATCCGCTGAAGGCTTTTTTCTATGCTAACACGCAGTCAGTGGGCGTTAGATTTTCAATTTTCTTGTGTTCGAGCTTGCGTGAACTTCGCTTCAGTGATTGAACAATAATGGGCATTGTGCGTCAAGACAGATAAATCAGAATCTGGTATTCTCTTAATTGTCCAATATCATATGAATCAGTACAATAAATGAGGAGGTGCTTTAAATGCACGCATGGGAACAAATACAAAAGACAGTGGAATATATTGAAGAACACGTTTCAGAAGAAATGAAAATTGAGGATCTGGCAAGCGTTGCCTCACTATCGCCGTTTTATTTTCAAAGATTATTCAGCAGGTTAGTAAAAAAACCTGTAAATGAGTATATAAAGCTACGGCGTCTTGCGAAAGCATCGGAAGCTCTGCTTAGCAACGACGAGCGAATTGTCGAGATTGCTTTGAGCTTTGGGTTCAATTCACACGAAACCTTTACACGTGCTTTTAAAAGCGCGTTTGGTATAACTCCAGAAGAATACCGGGCACATCCAATACGTTTGAATAACTTTTCAAAACCTCAATTGCTATTAAACTACACACTCGTTGATGAAAATATGCCTTTGATTGCCGATGATATCATAATAGAAATCTCACAAAAAGTCATAAGCTCTCCTTTATACTTCATTGGTTACGTTGCGGAGGAACCCATATCGCAAATGCCCGGCGCAGACAAAACCGGAATCGACGGTCTCGGCAAACTATGGGATTCTTTTCACGAGGCAAAGCCTGATATTAAGGAGCTAAAAGACTCGGGCGGCGAGCTTGGTGTGGCTTTTGCCGGAACCAAAGAAGGTTATTACCGATATTTTGCAGGCGGCGAAGCCAATTCAGATGCGGCTAAAGGCTATGCTTCTTGGGAATTGCGCGAGGGGAAATATATCGTTTGCTCCTTTGAGGCTGAGGATTTTGAGCATCTCGTCATGGACGCTGTATACAAGGCTCAGCGATATCTTTATGAAACATGGCTTCCCCATCATCAGATTAAAACTGAGCCTTTTGCGGCGGAACGTTATGCGAGCCACGACCCCGAAACAAACAGCATGGAGATTTGGCTAAAAATCGAAGGTGAATAATCTGGCTTGGCAGGCGCTCTCAGAGCTGGGCAAATAATACGATAGAGACACGAAAGCCTTCGGCATCCGCCGAAGGCTTTTTGCTTTCATAAGATAGTCAGTCTCGTTTGTTCATAATGCCTGACCTTATCTCTTTAATCAAAATGCTTAAACAATAAATACCGCAAATCAATAGAATCGTATCTTCTAACGCATTAAAAAGAAACGCTTTTATACCGGTTAGCCCCCATATTGTCATCAGCAAGAGCAAAAGCTTATTTTTGTGCTCATAGCGGCTATATATCACAATGCTTAAGCTTATCACAGGACATGGCATGATATAGACAACAAGCTGGGGATAGGTGTGTCCCAATACAAGTGAAACCAACGGATAGACGATAACCAAACCAAGAAGAATCCATTGGATCTTTTCAAAGCGATACAGCGAGCTCTTTCTCCACTTCAAACCTTCCCAAAAGAAGAGTAAGCCGATGGCTGCATAAAGTGGGAGCGCAAAATACTTTTGTATAGGCTCTGTTCCGTGATATAGGAAAAAACCAATTCCAATGAACATATTGGCAATGCCCAAAGCTATTTTGGGTGCCCACTCTATCTTTTTCGCATAAGCAAAAATCAAGCTGGTTATCAATAAAGCGAGTATGATAATTTGTATCAGCCATGTTGATTGATTGTACATGCCTATGACTTTCCAAAAAGCTTGCGCTTCCATTTCCTGCTCCCAAATTGAATTTTTTCTATTATATCACATATTCTGATGAGAATTAGATAATTGCGTTATCCCCGCTTTATGCTCTGCCGGTTCCACCGTCTACATGAATCAGTGCTCCAAAAAAAATAACGGCGCAATCAGCGCCGCTTCGAGTTCCCCATTGGATGGGGTGCGTTAGGAGGTAAGTATTACTGCTATTGCATGCGTGCTGCCCACACGCCGGATACGCGCAAACCGTCTGCACCACCATGCCGCTTATCATGCCAGCCCACCGCTCTTCTTTATATTCATATCAAAAAAAGGATCAAAAAACAAACGATGCTTAGGCCAAAAAAACCGAGCATGATGAAGATAGACAGCGCACAATCGATATGTTACGCTTTTATGACTAATTTAATATTTTTGTAATATTTATAGGACAAGTTTTTTGTTGGGCGTCAGGCCGATAGCGTTCAAAAATGCTCTGAGTTTTTTTAAATCTTCGTCGTAAACGCTTTTCAACGCCCTGTTATATATAATGCTTGCCGGATGGTAAAGAGGAAACAGAAGAAACTTATGCGAAAGCGCGTGCGCGGCTGTGGGCGCTGCATGGCAAGCGCCGATTGTGGTATCGGAACCATGGAGCGCTTTTAGCGGCACATTGCCAAGCGTCACCACCACGCGCGGGGCCACCGCCTCAATTTCGCGCTGCAAATGCGGCAGCATGACAGAAAGCTCTTCCTTTTCGGGTGGACGGTTAGACAGCGTGCCCTTATCGCTTATCTTATACGGTCTGAATTTCACCACGTTTGTGATATAGATATCGTTTCTGCTCAATGCCAGCACAAAAAGAAACTCATCCAAGTTTTTGCCCGCTTTGCCCACAAAAGGGCGTAAAAGCCGCGTCTCCTCGGCGCCCGGCGCTTCACCCACCAGCATCACAGCGGCATTTTCATTGCCTTCGCCGTAAACCATGTCGCTTTCAGTTTTGCCGAAGGCGCGTGCGGCTGCCAAAATATCAGCGTTGATATTTTCAAGCTTCATTTTTGCCCCTCAACTATCTCGTTATATTTGGCCCTTATCGCCAAAAGATCCTTATAGGCATCTTTTTTTAGCGGTTCATTTCTCAGCAGCGCCGCCGGATGGTAAGTCGGCATGATGGAAAAGCCCTTCACCTCATGCCACACACCACGGTCTCGCGTAATCCGTATATCCTGCCCAAGTATATGCTTGGCGGATATGCGCCCAAGGCACACGATGATCTTCGGCTTAATCAGCGCCACCTGTG
This sequence comes from Bacillota bacterium, assembly GCA_023399095.1. Taxonomy (GTDB): domain Bacteria; phylum Bacillota; class Clostridia; order Christensenellales; family SZUA-584; genus SZUA-584. The sequence continues at coordinate 4,765 of JAEWQS010000171.1, read as the reverse complement.
CCCTCAAATAGCCGATACACGCGGCTGCTTCATCGGGCTCTGGGTCGCGGTTGCCCGGCGGACGGCACTTTAGCACATTGGCAATGTACACATCGTTGCGCGTGAGTCCGATGCTCGCCAGCATTTTATCCAGCAGCTGGCCCGCGCGGCCCACAAACGGGCGCCCCAGTTCGTCCTCGTCACGCCCCGGCCCTTCACCGATGAACATAATGCGCGCGTGAACATTGCCCTCCCCGAACACCGTACTTTTACGCGAGGCGCCAAGGCCGCACCTTTGGCAGTGCGTCACATCTTCTTTTAATTGTGAGAAGCTTGTGTACATGCACTGATTATACCTCAATCGCAAGCGCATCTCAAGCCATAAGCGTCTTCTTGAACAAGCGACACCTTGCCCAAAATGAACAACCAGAAAACGTAAATTTTTTTAGATTTCTGATATTGCGGTATGTTTTTTAATAATAATCGTTTATAATATAATAAATGGTGATATCATATTTATACATACTTTTATTATTCGTGGTGGAATATATCTGAAAGGTGTCTTTGTATTGGAATCAATCATTAATGCCATTATCAACAGCATACCTGATTTCGAAATCCGTGATCTCATCGATATCGTTCTTTTGGCTGTTGTGATTTATTGGCTTTTAAAACTGACTTCCAAAACACGCGCCATGCAGGTGCTAAAAGGACTTGGCATTATTCTGCTCGCCACATGGGTTACAGATTTTCTGAATCTATCAGGATCCACATGGCTGCTTAATTATGTGTTAAACGCGGGTGCCATCGTCATTGTGATCATATTCCATCCTGAAATTCGCCGCGCGCTTGCACGCATTGGCCGCGGACATATCGATCTGTCGCCTTCGCAGTCGGGCAACGCACAGGAAAACGTAGAGAATATACTCAAAGCGGTTTTAAACCTCTCGAAAAAACGCGTGGGTGCACTTATCGTTTTTGAGCGCAAAACAGGCCTTAAAGACGTGATTGAGAGCGGCACGCGCATCAGTGCTGTGATATCCACGGAACTGCTGGAAAACCTGTTCTTCACGAATTCGCCGCTTCACGACGGCGCGGTGATTATCCGCGAAGATGTGATAGAAGCCGCAGGTTGCTTCCTGCCGTTAAGCGACAACAAACAGATCGGTCAGGAGCTGGGAACGCGGCACCGGGCGGCACTGGGCGTTTCGGAGGTATCAGACAGTGTCACGCTCGTCGTCTCGGAAGAAACAGGCGTGATCTCGGTGGCGCAGGATGGCACGCTGATTCGCTATCTTGACTCCAAAGCCATCCGCGATCTTCTTGAAGATATGTATATGATTCATAAGCAGCCGCAAAAATTCAGAGGTCTTCGGATCATAAAAAAGGGACGTGATAACCATGAAGACCGTGCTTAAAACGATATGGAATGTGCTTAAAAGCAATCTCGTCCTCAAAATCATGGCTCTGCTTTTCGCCGTGATATTGTGGAGCTATGTGCTGGCTGTCGAAAATCCATACCGCACACGTGTTATCCCGGATGTCCCTGTGCGATATGAAAAGTATGATCAGCTCACCGGCAAGAAACTCGAGATATCCAAAAGCTTGTCCGAAGAGCTCGGCTACGTGAATGTGAAGGTGAGAGTTAAGCAAAGCGAGCTGGAATATTTAAGGGAAGAAAACATCGACGCATATATTGATCTATCTACGGTCTCTGAATCCGGAGAATATCCGCTTAAAATTGTCGCTAAGCCTAAGAATTTCAGCGGAGAGGTGCTGGAAATCAGCCCATCCTCGCGCATATTGCACGTGGATAAATATAAGTCTAAACCGGTTCCCGTCGCTGTCAACACAATAGGCAGCGTCCCAGATGGCTATTACGCAAGCGAGCCTGTTCTTGCGCCCACCACAGTGGAGATTAAGGGCGCGCAAACAGATGTAGCGAAGATAGCCAGCGCCATTTGCAACGTGGATCTGACAGGACTGACGGAAGGCTACAGCAGAAATATGGAGATTGATCTCTTAGACTATGACGGCAACATTATCGACAAGAACCTATTTGATGATCTGCCGTCCGTCATCGTCACTCTGGATGTGCAGCACATGAAGACGGTACCCATTGATGCGGTAGGTTCAATTACGGGACAAGATGAAGTGGCAATCGGTTACGAGGTCGCAGACATCACGTGCGTGCCGGAAACGGTGCAGATCACGGGAAGTGCGTCCGCGCTGGCCGGAATCGACAAGATCAGTCTTGTGCCATACAGTATAAGCGGCAAAAGCGCAAGCGAATCCGTGGCACTGGATTATGCGCCGGAGAAAGAAGGCGTGACTGTGCTGACCGCAGAAAAGGCTCAGGTATACATCACGATCCGCGAAATCATGACGAGCAAGACGTACAGCAGCATCAACTTGGAGGAGAAAAATCTTGAAAACGGTCTGCGCGTCCAGTTCAGCCAGCCCAAGGTGGATGTCACGGTTCTGGCGGGCATATCCAAGGTCTCTAAGCTGAGCAGATCGGATATCGTACCGTATGTGGATCTGGAAGGGCTCGAAGCGGGCACTCACAGCCTTGAGGTGGTGTTTGAAATTCCCGAAGGCCTCTCGGAGGAAAGCTTCACCTCCAGCGAAAGCACGGTGACGGTAACGATATACTAATCCTTCTTTTGCGATATAATAGTGAGGGGGCGGCTTTGCACCGTCCCCTTTTTACACCGAAAGGATAGAAAATGGCGATCTTACTCTCCGGCTTCAGCCTGCCTCTTGACAGCGGCGACGCTGAGATCATACAAGCCGCGGCATCGGTGCTCTCCGTGCCGGTGTCGGAAATCGCAAACCTCAGAGTCAAGAAGCAGTCAATTGACGCAAGGCGCAGTCAGCTGCGCCTTGTGCTTACGGTGCTTATCGACCTGCATGACAGCGCGCGCCAGAAAGCGCTCGAAAGCGTGCATGGCTGCGTTCAGGCTTACCATGAGCCGGACATCACCTATGGCGAAAAGCCCATAGGCCGCCCTGTCGTGGTGGGCGCGGGGCCTTGCGGGTTGTTCGCGGCGCTGGAAATGGCCAAACACGGCTACTCACCGCTGCTGATTGAGCGCGGGCGCGATATTGCGGCGCGTTCCAACGATGTGGAGCGGCTGCGAGAAAAAGGCGAACTCGATCCCGAAAGCAACGTCTGTTTTGGTGCGGGTGGCGCGGGCGCGTTTTCGGACGGCAAGCTCACCACGCGCATCAAAGACCCTCGCAGCGAATACGTGCTGCAAACGCTGGTCGATTGCGGCGCGCCGAATGAAATACTCACCGATGCCAAGCCGCACACCGGCACCGAGCATATCCGCACGGCGGTATCGGGTATGCTGAAAAAAATCATCAGTCTTGGCGGTGAAGTCAGCTTTGAGAGCCGCCTGTCGGATATCTTCGTGGAAGGCAATCAAATTCGAAGCATTGATTATATCAAGAATGGCATCAAGCATACGGTCGATACACGCGCAGTGTCCTTATGCTTCGGCCACAGCGCCCGCGATACCTATCAGATGCTGCTACAAAAGGGTGTGCTGATCACTCCCAAACCGTTCGCTATCGGCGTGCGCATTGAGCACCCGCGCGAATTCATTGACCGGGCGCAATATGGCGCGGCCTGCGGCCATCCGATGCTGGGCGCGGCGGAATATCATCTCGCATCCAAATCCGGCGGACGCGGTGTGTATACATTTTGCATGTGCCCGGGCGGTGAAGTCATCTGTTCGGCGACCGAGCAAGGCGGTGTGGTGGTTAACGGCATGAGCTATTACGCACGCGATGCGATCAATTCCAACAGTGCCGTGGTGGTCGGTGTATCCCCGGCCGATTTTGAAAGCGGCCCCTTGGGCGGCGTTGCGTTTCAGCAGAGGCTGGAGCGTGCGGCTTACGCGCTTACTGACGGACAAGGCGCACCTGCGCAAACGCTGCGTGACTTTTTTGACGGCAAAGCCACAAGGCAGTTTGGCGGTGTGAAGCCATCCTACCGTCCGTACGCGGTTCCCGCCGATCTGCACAATTGTCTGCCGAGCTTTATCACAGATGCGCTCAAAGCAGGCTTAAGCGATTTTGACCGAAGGCTCAAGGGCTTTGCGATGCCGGACGCGGTGCTCACAGGCGTGGAAACGCGCACATCAGCGCCTGTTCGTCTGCCTCGCGGCGCCGATTTCCAAGCGGAAAGCATAGGCGGCCTGTTCCCCGCCGGAGAAGGCGCAGGATATGCGGGCGGCATCGTGTCCGCCGCGGTAGACGGCATCAAATGCGCGCAGGCCGTGATGAGCCTATACGCCCGGCCGCAAACATGAAGGAGCTAATATGAAAAAAATCACCGTTTTATTCGGAAATTACGGCAGCGGCAAGACGGAGCTGTCTTTGAACCTGGCACTGAAGCTCGCGAAGGAGTATTCGGATGTGTCGCTTATCGACCTTGACATCGTGAACCCATATTTTCGTTCCTCGGAGCATACCGCTATGCTTAAAGAAAAGGGCATCCGCGTCATTTCGCCCGTGTACGCAAACACCGGGGTAGATCTGCCCTCACTCCCGCCCGACATTTATACGGCATTCCAAGGCGGCTATGCCGTGCTCGACTGCGGCGGAGACCCCGTGGGCGCGACAGCGCTTGGCAGCTTAAAAGCGCAGTTTGACAAAAACAGAGATCAAGTTGAGGTGCTGTTTGCGATCAACACAAACCGGCCCTTTCAGAGCGATGCGCAGCAACTGACCGAAAGCATTAACCGCATACAGCACAGCGCAAGGCTGAGCGCCG
>JAEWQS010000105.1 GCA_023399095.1 Bacillota bacterium | reverse complement strand
TCCAAAGGCGAATGCGGCGACGGTAAGATATTCATTTACGATGTGGCTGAGGTCGTGCGCATACGGACAGGGGAAGAGGGCGAAGACGCACTATAGCACATAAAAGCCGGGACGTCAGAGTGTCATGCTTTGGCGTTAGCTTGTCGAAAAACCTACGGTTTCCCGCCAGTTTACCGGTTTTGCTTGTTCCTCGAAAACTCGAAACTGCACAAAACCGCAAGGTGTGGGCTGCGCGGGCACAGCTCGTCTTGCCCACGAATTATATTTTAAGACTTGTTTGACAGTCTGACGTCGGGGCATTAAGCTACGGCGTTCTTTTTTACCAAATAGTTGTTGTGATTCTCCTGTCTCTTATTAGTGCTTAGAAGTTGTGCGTTATTGCGCGAAATCTCGGATTTCTTGACGAAAGCCTCACTCTGTTATAGTATGAAATCTGTCGCAAAATTCATCGAGGAGCGGTATATGGTTTCTTTCACAGTTACAAAACAGCAGGAAGGCCAAGAGCTTAATATTCTGCTGGCTGATATTTACCCCGGTTTTCCCAAAAAAGCCGTTCAGTCAGCCTTTAAAAAGCGTTTTATTACAATAAACGGGCATGATGCCGCTGGCCGTGATGCAGTGAAGGAAGGCGATGTCGTCAAGCTTTATATACCGGGAGATATTCTGGGGCTGGATTTGATGCCGACGATCGTTTATCAGGACGAAAACATCATCATTGTAGACAAACCGGCAGGGCTGCTGTCAAGATCGGATTCGGACGAAGTGAATGCCGTGGACATGGTGGAATACTATATGAAAAAGCGCGGCGAATACAATCTTGACGCGCTGATGGTGCCTTATCTTTTGTATTCGCTTGATGAGTACGTCAGCGGTCTTTTGGTGATGGCCAAGCATGAGGATGCGTATTTGTTTTTGGCCGAGGCCTTAAATCAGCGCCGCATCACGCGCTATTACTGCTGTGCGGTAATGGGGCAGGCAGAAGAAAGCGAAGAGCTGATGGGCTATCATCTGCGGGAAAAGAACGCAAAGCGTGTGCAGATACTCAGCAAGTTTAAAAAGGATTCAAAGCCCATTGTGACGCGTTACCAGAAGCTTGCCCAAGGCGATACGATATCGCTTATCAGCGCAAGGCCGCTAACCAATACGCTGCATCAGGTGAGGGCGCATCTTGCTTATGGCGGTCTGCCTGTGTTGGGTGACGATGTGTACGGCAACGCACGCTTCAACAAGAAAACCGGCGCGGAATATATCTGCCTCTGGCTCAAATCCCTCGTGTTCGAGGTGGGCACGGGTCACAGCTACACATACTTAAACGGCTTGCGCTTTGAATCAAGCAAGCAAAGCTTCCCAAGATGTGTCTATGAACAGGGACTGATGGACGATATTGAGGAAGAGCCACATAAAGCATAAGGGATGGGCGAGTGCCATCCCTTGACCTTGTCGAAAAACCTACGGTTTTCCGCCAGTTTACCGGTTTTGCTTGTTCCTCATAGACTCGAAACTGCGCAAAACCGCAAGGGTGTGGGCTGCGCGGATTGGGGTCCCTAAAAAGCCGTGCTTTTTGGGGTAAATCATAGCCCGTCTTGCCCACGAATTATGACTTTTCAATGTCATTCATCTGTCGATACTGCTTTGGATGAAGGCGTTGGTGTTGGTTCTGGCACGGCGGGCGGTACAGGTGCATCACTGTTTTGTGACGAACCGCTGGAAGCCGATCCTGCATTAGGATCGGGTTTATTAACATATACCTTACCCTCAATTGACGGATATATGGCTTTTTCATAAAGAACAGTGTCAATTTCATTGCCGTCTAGGTCGTGACGGATTTTATATACATTATATGTCTTGCTAGCTCTTGAATTGGCGTATTGATAGGATCCTGAGGGCGGAATTATCGCGCCATCCGGCGCTGTGTCTGTATTATACACATACCTTGTTTCAGGTAGTTCTTCATCCGTGGACACTTTTTCCGAATAGAAATCGACAGTATAGTCCATCGGCGGGCCGAATATACTCACGGTCAGTAACAGATCATCGAGCGAGGCCTCGATGGTCACATCACTGTCATACGGGTTGCTGATTTTCAGATCGGGACCCGCTGTGCTGACTGTCGCATCCAGCCCGCCGTCCACAAGATCGTATGGCACAGTACAATGCTTGATTTCAACGACTTCCAGTTCCGCGCGGATCGCTGCGTTGAACAGCGCGGTGGACACAGCGGTGATACCACCGCCGATATTCGAAGCGAACGTGCCGTCCTTGATTCCCGAGGCTATTTGCCATCCGACGGTCTTTGCGGTTTCAGCGTTGCGCGGGCCCAAAATGTCGTTGAGCGATATCATTTCGCCCGGCTTGATCATGGTACCGCTCAACATATCGACGGCAATCTGTATGTTGGACAAACGGGTGGCTCTGTCATGTGGGGGTGGGCTATTATCCAACGTGAACGACGAAATCAGCCCGGGTTCCGTTTCGTTGGTTTGAGCAGTGTTGCCGATTGAATCAATACGCGCACCGATTCCATAAAACTCAGCTATAAGTTGATTATTCTCCGCTCTCACACTTAAATAAACATCTTCCTTGTTTTTTTCATTTTGCAGATTAAAATAACCATCAGCGAGCATATCGCCGTTCTCTCCAGTCCAACCGGCACTTATCGAGAATTCGGCATCACTGGCAGCTGCACAAATCGCAATGGCAACAAGGTCTATACCGCCGCCAATCTGCGTCTCCTTGGCACTGCCAATAATACTGTCGATGTCTTCTTGTGTAATGAGCAGATTGGTTTCGGAAATCGTCTTCCAGCTGCTGCAGGCTGCATTTTGCCAGCCGTTTTCTGCTGTAATTAAGCCAAGCTCATCTGAAACCGGAACTTCCTCGCCAAAGGGAAATACGATACCGTTGAGCAGCGACACTGCTTTTTCAATATTCGAAACGGCTGCTTCATCGCACTGACTGAAGTCAAGCTTATATGCGCCGATGGGCTGATAATCTTCTGGCATCTTGGTAACATCTATCTTCTGGATCTGTGGAGGTTCCGCTGTTTTTACTTCTTCGGCCGTTGGCTTTATCGCTGTGGTGCATCCCGTTACCGCCACGGCGACGGTGAGAAGCAGCGAGATGGTTGTAAACAGCGTTGACTTATTCCTGTGCTTAATGACCATGACGATTCGTCTTTTGATATTCGCCTTGCTGATAAACAGCGCGGGGGCAAGCCTTGGCGTTTGCAGAGGGCCCGCGAGCTTAAGCAATGTGCCTGCGTAATCCGCGCGCTCGGCGCTTGGCAGCCCACGGAACACATGCGCGTCGCACTGCACCTCAATATCGCGTCGCATAAGCGCCAACACGATCCATACAAGCGGATTGAACCAGTGAATCACGTTGAGCAAAGTCGCACCTGCGCAGACCAGATTGTCGCGGCGGCGGACGTGCGAAAGCTCGTGAAGCAGCACATGGCGCTTTTGTGCCTCGGATAATGCTTCAAACGCGATCGGAGAGATCAGCAAAACGGGACGGAACACACCGTAAACGGCGGCGGTGCCCGTCTCGCTGGCGCGGATCACGCGGATTTTCTTGCTGAGCTGAAGCGCCTTCTTGCACTCACTTAGCAGTGCCATGAATTCCGGCGTATCGTAATCACGGTTGCGCCTTATGCGCCGCATGAACAGCGCGTTGCCTGTGAGCATTGCGCATGCAAACACCGCCATGCCCGCCATCCAGATGATCGCCGCGATATCCAGTGCGGATAAGGGCGCTGCGGTCGGTTGGACTGAAACAGAGCTGGGAGCGTTGTTGAGCTTATCGGTCGCCTGGGAAGTGGGGGCATATAAGTTGTCTTCGGATATCGCGGTTGGTAAGCTGTCTGCGACTATCGGTAAGCTATCTGCCGTATTTGAAACAGCTTCCTTTGCCGGATAGCTGCTGGTTAACTGTATTTGCGCGTGCTGCATATTCCATACGTTCTGTATACTCAATGGGCTGGAAATGGCAAGCGGCACAGTGAGCCGCACAGCAATAAGAACATAAAGCACGGTCACCATAAAGCCGGGACGCCGACTGACGATCAGGCGCGCAGCCAGTACGAGCAGCACCAGCAGCGCCGCTTCCATGGATATGCGTAGCACCGATTCAAAAAGTGCCGTCATTGTTGATCACCCCGCTTTTTGCTGTCGATGAGCTTTTGCAGTTCATCAAGCTCCTGCCCGGAGAGCGAGCCGTCTTCCAGAAAACCTTTGACGAGTGCCTTGACACTGCCCTTGTAGACACGGTTTAGAAACATGTCCGTCTCTATGCGCACCACATCGCTTTCTTTGACAAGTGGATAATACATCATCACGTTTTGCTGCTCCACGCCGACAGCTTTTTTCTTAACGAGCCGCCGGAGCATCGTGAGTATTGTGCTTTGTGACCAGTCGGTGTGTGCGCTCACGGCTTTGACAACGTCGTTGCCGCTTAAAGGCGATTTATCCCAGAGCGCTTTTAAGACATACCATTCGCTCTCGCCGATTTTAGGAATATGAGACATGAGGCACCTCCTGATTCATCGCAGATCAACCGTTACAATGTAATATTACAATGTAACATAAAGGATGTCAACAACAAATTATAAAAAATGGAATTACGGATGTATGATGACAGGCGTGCCAATGTCGGCGAAAGTCCAGAGCCTTTGGATATCGGCATCGCGAAGGGCGATACAACCCGCTGTGCTGTCGATAAGAATACCGCCGCTTTCGATACCGCCGCCGTGAATGCCGATTTGTCCGCCCAAGGGCGTATCCCAAGGCGGTCGCAGACCGTTTGCATGCGCATAGTGAATGGCTTTTAATTGAGCCAGGGTGATAATGCCCTGCTCATAGGCGGACAGCGCGTCGCTATCGGAAGGGTAGTTAAGCCCCAGAAAAAGCGTGTATTTAGACTGTTCGTTACGTGTGCACACGGCATAGCGGCCTTCGGGCGTTTTGCCGTCGCCCTCACGCGTTTTTGGCTCTTCCGGAGACAAGCCAAGGCCAATGCCGCAGGACAGTATGATCCCTTTATCGCTCATTAATTGGAGACGGCGTTGCTTTTTAATGATGTATATAGAAATCATAAACAGTCCAGCTCCCTACAATTTTTTAATTTTATGCTGTTATTTTATTATATTTTGTTGTTTTTTTAAATATTGGGCAACATTAATTCAATTTTTTACACTTTTTTTGTCGAAATACTATACATTTTTGATAATATGTGTGATATTATAACACTAGATCATAAGGAGGATA
>JAEWQS010000031.1 GCA_023399095.1 Bacillota bacterium | reverse complement strand
CACAAAACCTCGTGGCGTCTTACGTGGCGGGGTTTCGCTTCATGGAGCTCAAAACCGTCCAAACCATGGATGGGGAAGACCTGCGCAAATGCATACCGCGTCCCTGTATCAACGCGGAAGACGAAGGGTACAACTGCGAATGGTCGACCGAGCTCACGGTTCAGCAGGCGTATGAGGAATACATAAAGGGTTGGTTTGCCGTACATGTTGCGATGAAGGAATTCGGTCTTGGCGAAAAGACGGATTGTCTTTTCAATATGAGCGTCGGGTACGACTTCGAGGGCATTACCTCTGAGAAGATCGATACATATATCAGCAACATGGCCGATGCGAGCGGTACGGACATATGGGCAAAGTGCAAGGCGTATTTGCTTGAGAATCTTGATATGTTCGAAAACCTGACGGCGGAAGACATTGAGCAGATTTCTCCATGCGTGTCCTCGTCGATCACGCTCTCGACGCTGCATGGGTGCCCGCCGGAAGAGATAGAAAAGATCGCGCATTATTTCCTCACCGTCAAGAAAATGGACACGTATATCAAGGTCAACCCGACGTTGCTCGGTTACGACTTTGTGCGTGATATTTTGGATAAGCTCGGATACGGCTATGTGACGTTTGACGACAGGCATTTCCAGCAGGATCTCAAGCTTGAGGATGCCGTTGTGCTGATCGATAAGCTCATGAGAGCAGCCAAAGAGGGCGGCCTCGCGTTTGGCGTGAAGGTGTCCAACACGTTCCCTGTGATGATTAAAAACGACGAGCTGCCCGGCGAGTTTATGTATATGTCGGGGCGGGCGTTGTTCCCGCTGAGCATCAATGTGGCGCGAAGCTTAAGCAACCACTTTGACGGCACGCTGCCCATATCGTATTCAGGCGGCGCCGACTATTTCAACGTCGATAAGATACTGAAAACAGGCATCAAGCCCATCACGTTTGCCACCACGATACTAAAACCCGGCGGCTATGCGCGGGCTTGGCAGCTCAGCAGAAAAGCCGAGACGGCAATGTTCGAGGACGACAAAATCGATGTCGTCTCGCTGAACGCACTGGCCGACAGCGTGCTTGATGACAAGCATATTCAAAAGCACGCAAGGGAGGTTAAGTCCAGAAAGACGGATTCAATCCTTCCGCTTTTCGACTGCTTTAAAGCGCCGTGCAAAGATGGCGGCTGCCCCATTGAGCAGCAGATTCCCGAGTATTTGCAACTGGTTGCCAAGGGCGAATACGATAAAGCGTTTGAGGTCATCGCAATTGACAACGCCGCGCCCGCGGTGACAGCGGAGATTTGCAGCCATTTGTGCCAGAGCAAATGCACGCGTATCGATTACGATCAACCGCTGCAAGTCAGAAACGCGAAGAAGTTCGCTGTGCAGAATGCACAGCGAAAACATATCGACAGCTTAAGGCCCGTGCCGCTGAAGACGGATAAAAAAGCGGCGGTGATTGGCGCGGGTCCTGCGGGCATCGCGGCAGGTTTGTATCTGCGGCGCAACGGCGTGGCCGTGACTGTGTTTGAAAAACGCGACAAGCCCATGGGCATCATCGAATATGTGATTCCGAGTTTTCGTATATCACAGCAGGCGATCGATGCCGATTATCAAATGGCCGTGAAAACGGGCGTTGAGTTCGTATTTAATGCGGACGAGAATTTTGATATTGAAGTGCTCAAAAAAAACTATGATTATATCATCATCGCGACAGGCGCATGGAAGCAGGGCGCTTGCCCCGTGAAAACGGGTGGCGACAAGCTGCTGGATGCGCTGGAGTTTCTGGAAAAATCCAAAGCATGGGCTTGCGAGATGAACCTTGGAAAATCAGTCGCGGTGATCGGCGGCGGTGATGTCGCTATGGACTGCGCAAGAGCCGCGAAACGAGCGCTCGGCTCACCAAAAGTGAGCATCGTATACAGACGGACGAAGGATTTCATGCCCGCCGAGATCGAGGAAAAACAGCTCGCGCTTGCGGACGGCATCGAATTCATGGAGCTGCTGGCTCCCGTGTCGTATGAAAACGGTTTGCTGACAGTCGAAGTGATGGCACTTGGTGAGAGAGACGCGGATGGACGCCGCAAGGTGGTATCCACGGGCGAAACCAAGACAATTGCTTTTGATACGGTGATCAGCGCGGTCGGTTCGCGTGTGGATACATCGGCGTTTGAACAATGCGGCGTCAAGCAAAACAGCCGCGGTTATGCCGATCTGAACGCAAGCTATGAAACGAGCATTGACGGCGTTTACGTCGCGGGCGATTGCCGCAGCGGCGCGGCGACGATTGTGCAGGCGATGGCGGACAGCAAGTGCATCACAAAGGACATTCTTGCAAAACTCGGCATTGCGCACGACTTCAAGCGTATTGAGAGACACGTATGCGAGGACGATATCAGAGCCGCAAAAGCGGTGCTGGAGGATAAAAGTACGGATAAAAGCGATGCCGCCAGATGTCTCGGGTGCGATATTGTTTGCGAGGTGTGCTGTGACGTATGCCCCAACAGAGCCAATGTGGGTATCAGGGTAAATGGCAAGCCGCAGATCGTGCATATCGACGGTATGTGCAACGAATGCGGCAACTGCGGCTTTTTCTGCCCGCATACCGGGCTGCCGTACAAGGATAAGTTCACGTTGTTCTGGGACGAGGCAGGCTTTAAAGACAGCACCAACAAGGGTGTGCTGTTTATCGATAATGAGAATGTGCTTGTTAGAGACGAAAACGGCGAAGCTTTCGCTTGCCGCGTGGACGATGGGCGGATTTCAAATGCGTATAAGGCGTTTATCAATGCCATTAGGGATGACGCCGGATATATGATCCCTTAAAAGAAGGGCGTTTTGGTCACAACGACGCAGAAAGAAGGGATAAGAAAGTGGTCATTAAAAACGGACGTGTGGTCACGGAAAACGGCGTCATCGACGCGGATATACTGATCAAAAACGGCAGGATCGCCGAAATCGGCGACGGTCTTTCTGACACAGAGATCATCGACGCGGCCGGAAAGTATGTGCTGCCCGGCGGCATCGACGTGCATACGCATATGAATCTCGATGTGGGTATCGCTGTGGCGCAGGATGATTTTTATACCGGCACGGTTGCGGCGGCCTGCGGCGGCACCACCACGATCGTGGATCACCTCGGCTTTGGCCCCAAGGGGTGTAGCCTCGATCACCAGATCAACCACTATCACGAGCTCGCCAAGGATAAAGCTGTGATCGATTACAGCTTCCACGGCGTGATCCAGCATATTGACAAAGACGTGCTTGCTATGATGGAGACGCTGATAGAGCAGGGCATCACAAGCCATAAGATATATATGACCTACGGCTTTAAGATGGCTGACGAGGATATTTACTCGGTGTTAAAGCGCGCCAAGGAGCTGGGTGTCATGATCGCCGTGCATCCCGAAAACGACGGTGTGGTGAACGCACGCAGGCGCGAATTGGTGGAAGCGGGCTACACAGCGCCCCAATACCACGCCATCAGCAGACCCGAGCCGTGCGAGGCCGAAGCCGTGAGTCGCGTGATACAGATATCAGCGGTTGCAGGAGATGCGCCTTTGTATATCGTGCATCTGTCCAATCACTTGGGGATGCAGTATATCAAGCTGGGTAAGCAAAACGGTATAAAAAATACATTTGTGGAAACGTGCCCGCAGTATCTGCTGCTGGACGACACATACTACGAGAGAGAAGATGCTCTGAAATACGTCTTGAGCCCGCCGCTTCGAGGCAAAGCCAACAATGCGCTGCTTTGGGATGATATCATTGCCGGCAATATCGATACAATCGCGACGGACCACTGTCCGTTCGATATAAAGCTCAAAGAAAAGATGGGCAAGGAAGACTTCGCCAAGTGCCCCAACGGCATGCCGGGCGTAGAAATGCGGATCCCGCTGATGTTTTCAGAAGGCGTCATGAAAGAGCGTATCTCGCCCGAAGCATTCGCGAGGCTCTGCGCAACAAATCCTGCCAAGCTGTTTGGCATGTATCCTCAAAAGGGCGTGATAAGGGAAGACAGTGATGCGGATATCGTGATCATGAATCCGAATGCCTCGCAGACGATCACGCACGATAGGCTCCATGAAAACGTGGACTACACGCCGTATGAAGGCATAGAGCTAAAATGCATAGTGGACTGTGTGATATCGCGCGGTGAAGTGATCGTGAAAGACAATGCATATATCGGACACAAGGCCAGAGGACAGTTTATCAAACGCAGCAAGCCAATGCTTAAGAGTACACATAAATAAATTCTGAAATGAATCAAAAGGAGAGACCCATGAGCAAATACACACAGATCGATCTGACAATTGACGAGAAACGGCAGCAAAGAGCGGTTCAGCGCGCGAAGGAGCGCAATATTGTGATTCCGACATTCGCGGAGATGAAAAACCCCGAGCTTATAGATAATGGCATCAAAGCCCAATTGAAGGATGTGGGGCTGTGGGATATAAATCCGCTCAACCTTTATAGAATCTCATGGCACAACGAGCCGGTGGAAAAGGGCGGCGGCTTCGGCGACGTGAATTATATTGAGCTGCCTGAGGAACTCACAGGCGTGAAAGCAAAAATTGTGGCGATTAGCGGCAAATGGTTCCCGACCGGCGCGCACAAGGTGGGTGCGGCTTTTGGCTGTCTCGTGCCAAGGCTCGTCACGGGTCAGTTCGACCCGACCACGCAGAAGGCCGTCTGGCCGTCCACAGGCAACTATTGCCGCGGCGGCGCTTACGATTCCTCATTGCTTGCGTGCGATTCCATTGCGATTTTACCCGAAGGCATGAGCAAGGAACGCTTCGAATGGCTGAAAACGGTCGCGGGCGAAACCATCAAAACGCCGGGCACAGAAAGCAACGTCAAAGAGATATTCGACAAGTGCTGGGAGCTTCGCAACTCCGGCCAGGATCTTATGATATTCAACCAGTTTGATGAGTTTGGCAATTACCTGTGGCACTACGAAGTGACCGGCACAGCGATTGAAGGCGTGCTGAAGCAGGCGATGGACGAGAAGTCCAACTTCCATGGCTATATCAGCTGCACGGGCTCGGCAGGTACCATCGCTGCGGGTGATTATCTTAAGAAGATATTCCCCAAAAGCCGCATTGCGGCATCTGAAGCGCTGCAGTGCCCGACGATTTATAACAACGGCTTTGGTGCGCACCGCATTGAAGGCATTGGCGACAAGCACATCCCGTGGATACACAATGTCAAGAACACGGATGTGGCCGTTGCGGTGGACGACGAAATCACGATGCAGTGGATCAGAATGTTCAATGAGGAAGAGGGTCTAAAGCTGCTCAAAGAAAAAGGTGTCAAGAGCGACGTGATCGACAAATTAAGCTGGGTCGGCATTTCCGGCGCGGCCAATATTGTGGCGGCCATCAAATACGCGAAGTATTTTGAGCTCAAGGAAGACGACGTTCTGGTCACGATTTTGACAGACTCCATTTCGATGTATGAGAGCCGTTTAACAGAGCTCAATGAGGAACGCGGCAAGTTCGACGCGTTTGCGGCACACGAAGTGAACGCGCGCTACTTTGATGGCATCAATATCGATTACATCAAGGAACTAAACTACTACGACAGAAAAGCCGTGCACAACCTAAAGTACTACACATGGGTGGAACAGCAGGGCAAGACATATGATGAGATCGTCACGCAGTGGGAGGACGACAGCTACTGGACAGACATCACGAAGCACACGGGTGAAATCGACGAGATGATCAAAGCATTCAACAAGAAAGTGGCTGAGGCTTAAGGTATGGAGTTCATCAAATACGCGCCCAACGGCAAAAAGACGGGTGCGTTTACAAAAGAAACAGCGCTGTTCTCTGAGAGCGAAGTGGCTAAGGTGTACCGCTTTCATCAGTCGATGGGAGACAAGTACAACCAAACGCCGCTCGTGAGTCTGGATGCGTTCGCCGCGTTGGTGGGGCTAAAAGGGCTGTACGTGAAGGACGAATCCAAACGCGGAAATTTGAAGGCGTTCAAGCTATTGGGTGGCGCATACGCGGTGGCGAACAGTATATGCAAAAAGCTGGGCAAGGACTTAACCGAGGTGGATTTTGAGACTCTCAAATCCGCCGAGGTGAAGCAGCAGCTCGGCGATCTCGTGTTCGCGGCGGCGTCGGACGGCAATCACGGCAAATCCGTCGCTTGGGCGGCAAACGAGTTCAACCAAAAATCCATCGTGTACATGCCAAAAGGCACCGTGCAGGACAGAATTGATGCGATTGAAAGCCTTGGCGGCACAGTCATCGTATCGGACGATAACTACGACTGGTGCGTGCGCGAGGTGAACAGGCTTGCGGCGCAAAAGGGCTGGGAGGTCGTGCTGGATACCGCAAGCGAAGGCGATGCGCAGGTGGCCACATGGGTGATGCAGGGCTATGCCACAATGGGCTTTGAAGCGATCACGCAGCTTGGGGATACCATCCCCACTCACGTTTTTCTGCAAGCGGGCGTGGGCTCTATGGCGGCCGCGATGACTGCCGTCATTGCGAACCACTACAAGGACAAGTGCCCCAAGATATACATACTCGAGCCGCATCAGGCGGCATGCTATTATGAATCAGGCCTCAAAAACGACGGCAGCGCATCCAGCGTTGATGGAGACATGGACAGCATCATGGCGGGGCTTTCGTGCGGCGTGCCCAACCCGATATCTTGGGAGATCATCCGCAATTTCGCGGACGGGTTCTTCTCGTGCGACGATGTGCTGACTGCCAACGGCATGCGCATACTTGGCAATCCGCTGGGCAGCGATGAGCGCGTCATAGCGGGCGAGTCCGGTGCAATCGGCACAGGTTTTGTGGACGAACTCATGAAAAGACAGCCGGAGCTGGCAAAACAGATCGGGCTGGATGAATCGTCTTGCGTGCTCGTGTTCAGCACGGAGGGAGATACGGACACCAAAAACTACCGGGATATCGTGTGGTACGGTAAGTATTCGAGGGCTTAAATAGAACTGCCAAAGATAAACGTTATTGCAGTACTGAGAGTCGTTTTCGAAAAGCGCTCAGCGCGTGCGGATTAGGTGAGAGATTATGCAGAGCAATTTTAGTGTTTTTGATATCATAGGGCCGATCATTATCGGGCCGTCCAGCTCGCATACGGCGGGCGCGTGCCGTCTTGCCAATGCCGCAAGGGCGATATTTAATAAACCGGTGAGCGATGCCATCATCCATGTATACGGTTCGTTCGCGGCCACACTGCGCGGACATGGCACAGACAAGGCACTCGTTGGCGGTCTGATAGGAATATCGCCGGATGACGAACGGCTTACCCATGCTTTGACCATCGCCAAGGAAAAGGGGCTTTCCTATCAGTTTGCGGTGGAGGAAGAATCCGTGTCTGACGCGAACCTAGTGAAGTTTGAGATGCACAGTGCCGACGGGGCTTCCATGAGCGTCAGCGGTGTGTCCGTCGGCGGCGGAAATATCGTTGTGAAGCGGATCAATAAAACGGATCTTGAAATCAGTCTGCAATACAATACGATGATCGTGGATCATCTGGATAAGCCGGGCGCTGTGCTCAGCGTGGCGAAAATACTTGCCGACAACCACATAAACATCGCGAGTATGAACATGTACCGACAGGGCAAGCATGGACGTGCGTATATGATACTCGAAACGGATCAGACCATCGGGCCGGAGATCGTGCAGAGCATCAGACGCCTTGACGACATGTATGTCATCTATATACCGCAGTTATATTAATCAGAGCTTCTCAAAGAGACATAAAAGGAGCCGCCATGTTTAAGTATCAGTACAAAAGCCAAAAGGATATCAAAGAGAAAACGACACAGCATGGGCTAAACATTTCGGCTTTGGCGGCTTTGCATGAAGCGGAGCGTCAGGAAGTGGACTTGAGCGTCATTCATGAACAAATGAAAGCGACGCTGCGCGTCATGAAGACCAATATTGCTGCTGGCATCGCATCAACAACGCCTTCAATCGGCGGATTGATCGGCAAAAATGCCGCCAAAATGTACACTTACGCTGTAAATGGCAAGTCTCTAAGCGGAGATGTTTTATGCCGTGCTACGGCTTACGCGCTGGCGGTGACGGAGGAAAACGCGCGTATGAAGCGCATTGTCGCATGCCCCACGGCAGGTGCCTGCGGCGTGGTGCCGGGGTGCCTTGTTGCCGTTCAGGAACAGCGGCAGCTCAGCGATGAAGCGGTGATCGGTGCATTGTTTAACGCATCAGCAATCGGCATTATCATCGCAACCAACGCGACGATCAGCGGCGCGGAGGGCGGGTGTCAGGCCGAAATCGGTTCGGCTTCGGCGATGGCAGCATCCGCGTTAACTGAAATGTCGGGCGGTGATGCAACCGCCTGCCTTAATGCGGCGGCCATTGCGCTTAAAAACATACTTGGGCTCGTGTGCGACCCTGTGGCGGGGCTCGTGGAGGTGCCGTGCTCTAAGCGCAACACCATGGGAGTGGCCAACGCGATTGCCGCGGCAGACATGGCGCTTGCTGGCATCACCAGCGTCATACCGCTGGATGAGGTGATTAAAGCCATGAAAGAGGTGGGAAGGGCACTGCCGTTTGAGCTCAAAGAAACAGCGAAGGGCGGCGTCGCCGCATCAAAGACTGCCCGCGAGATACACAAACAGATCAAGCAGGATGTGGTAAACACATATAATTTGTGATAGTAATTCACGCGAATGATGGCGAATACTTGCGCGATATGGTAAAATACCGTATCATAAATAAATATTACTGATATCATCAATTATATGCAAATGAGGGGTTTAGTATGGATAAAGCGTTCTTCAGGCCATTTTGGGTTCAGCTTGCCAAAGGTATCACGGGTCACTTTGGCGAAAACTGTGAGGTTGTCATTCACGATCTGACTGAGGATGCGGAACACACGATTATATTTATAGAAAACGGACATGTGACAGGACGAAAGGTTGGAGATGGATCGTCAAGGGTCGCTCTGGAGGCGCATGGCAAAAAGCCCGAGGAGCTGCAGGATAGGATCAATTATCTGACACAGACTGAAGACGGGCGGGTGCTCAAATCCACCACCATATACATTAGGGACAACGATGAAAAGGTGGTGGGCATTTTTGCGATTAATTATGATATCACAAGTTTCATCATGATGGACTATTCCCTTAAAAGCCTGATTGAGACCAAAGACGAAAAAGAAGCGCCTGAAAAAATTACAAAGGGCGTGAATGGTCTGCTGAACGAGCTTATTGTGCAATCCGTGAAACTTGTCAACAAACCAGTCTCGCAGATGAACAGAGAAGATAAGATCAAAGCCATCAAATTTCTGCAGGATAAAGGTGCATTTCTTATCACCAAATCTGGTGATAAGGTTTCGAAGTACTTTGGCATATCGAAATTCACGCTTTACAACTATATCGACGTCAAAGAAAATGGAAAATAGCTTGGCTGTGAGTGCATAGCTTTTGAGAAAGGTTTAGGATATGGGATACATTCTTGGCAATTCGACAATCATCACGGTGGACAAGCAAAGACGGATTTTCAGCGACGGCGCCATTGCGGTGAGCGGTAACTTGATTGAGGATATCGGTAAGACGGATGACATTAAGTGCAAATATCCGGCTTATGAATTCCACGATATGAAAGACCATATCATCATGCCGGGGCTTATAAACGGCCACGTCCATCTGACACAGGCGCTGATCAAGGGATGCGCCGATGACGTAAGCCTTATTGATTTTTTGGCTGAACGTATCTGGAAGCTGATGGGCAGCTATAACCATGACGAAGCCAAAGCAAGTACGGACATTTGTCTGCTGGAAATGATCAAATCCGGCACCACCACATTTGTGGAAACTCTGCTGCTATCGCGCTATGGGCTCGATGGCATCACGGATGCCGTTGTACAAAGCGGTATGCGCGGTGTGCTTGCCAAGTCGGTGATGGATATCGCGACATATGCAAGCCGGGATAACATCATGTGTGAAGGTATGGTGGAAGACGGCGACGAATGCCTAAAGCAGGCAATTGATTGGAAACAAAAAAGCGAAAATGCCGGCAATGGCCGGATCAATATATGGTTGGGACCGCGTCCTGTGGGCTCAACGACCAAGGAAATGCTGAAAAATGTTGGCAAAACAGCCAAAGAGCACGACATGGGCATTGCGATTCACTTCTGTGAAGTCAAACAGGATGTGGCGCTCATGCGCAATCAATACAAGCAAGCGCCGGGAGAGTTCGCTGAATCGGCAGGTATTCTGACGGACAGAACCATGATGGCGCACGGCATTTGGCTGACGAAGGAGGACATGCAGGCGCTGAGGCGGCACAATTCAACGGTGGTTCATTGCCCGGCCAGCAATGCAAAATTGGCCTCGGGATTTTGTCTGGTGCCCGAGCTGCTAGAAGAAGGCGTCAACGTGGCATTGGGAACAGACGGCCCAACCTGCGACAATGCGTATGACATGTTCGACGCGATGCGTCTTGCCGCGATTATTCACAAAGGCAGGCTGCTGGATCCGTTGGTGGTGAGAGCGGAAACGGCAATCGAGATGGCCACAATCAACGGCGCTATTGCCATGAAAAAGGAAAACGAGCTCGGTTCTCTGGAGATTGGCAAAAAGGCGGACATCATCACCATCGACTGCAATAATCCAAGGCTTATGCCGAATACGAATCCCGTGTCGCTCGTGGTCTATTCCGCAAAGGGCAGCGATGTGGATAACGTGATTATCGACGGACAATTCATCGTGAAAGACAGAGAGATTCTCACAATGGATGAACAGGCTGTTATCGATAATGCGAAAGAAAAGATTACGCAGGTTCTTGAGAAGACGGGAATAAATAACGAATCCAGATGGCCGACTGTTTGACCTCATCAATTAGTTGAGTAGGCTGTCATTTAATAACTAGATCTGCTGATAGTCGAGCACTTCACATATCCATTGGCCGTTTTCGTTGTTTTTTGTCACCATGATCGTTTGGCGAACCAACGCACCATTACCGGTCTTATAATCAATATAATACGAGGCCAAAGGTATCGAAACATCGGCGACGTATTTTGTTTGTGCGATTTTCGTGATTGTCTTTTCCGTGTTCTTAAAAATCTCCGGCTGCTCCATATCCTTGCAATTGTTTATCAGAATCGTTTGGATTTCACTTTCATTGCAAAAGGCTAACGCGATACTGACACTGAAATCATTCGCCTCGAGATTCAATAGTGTCTCCATATGTGATTCAACAGTGACTTTAGAACCGTTTAATGAATTAATAAACATAAATAAGAAGATGGCAGTTGTCATTAATAGAAATATTATCAATAGATTCTTTTTATTCATTATAAATCACCTTATCCAAGTCAAAGATGCTAATTGAGAGGGGCTGCAACTAACCTCTCTCAAATTATAAGTAATTTAACAGATTTTATTATACCATATATGTCAAGTATAAATTATTAAACCACTCATTAATGACTATACTATTAAATAGTACCATTGAAGGTTATCCATTATCCGCAATGAGGTAAAGCTTAAGTCATGTGACTCTAATTATTTCCGTAAAAATACAAATGTTCATCATCATTCGTCTATCGGTTGGGTTTTATTTTCGGCAAAAAGCTGTGCTAACGTTGCTATGGCAACATACAATCTAGTCTTTTCATGCTAATATGACAACATAAATTTATAATACTTTTAGTGACGATGCTCAGAATATGAGTAGACCGTTAAATGAACCGAAGAATAAGCGGTTCTATCCGCAACGAAGCGAATGATGAATTGAATATTGACGGCTTAGGGAGAAAGACATGAAGAAAATCAAGACAACGGATGCAGTGGGGCATGTGCTTTGTCATGATATGACCCAAATCATTAAGGACGTAAAAAAAGATGCCGTTTTTCGTAAAGGGCATATTGTGACGCAAGAGGATATTCCGGTGCTGTTATCGATGGGCAAGGAGCATCTTTTTGTGTGGGAGAAGCAGGAGGACATGCTGCATGAAAACGAAGCGGCGGATATTCTCAAATCCATCTGCTTAAACGAAAATATGACGGCATCCGATGTCAAGGAAGGCAAGATTGAGCTTTTTAGCGAGATAGACGGTTTTTTCAAGGTGGATGTGGAGCGATTAAGCCGCATCAACGCTTTGGGAGAAATCATCATCGCCACGCGCCACACCAACACACCTGTGAAAAAAGGCGATAAGCTAGCGGGCACGCGCGTGATTCCTTTGGTCATCGCGCAGGATAAGATGAATATCGCCGTTGCAGAAGTGGGAAATACCCCGCTAATGAAGGTGCTGCCGTACAAGCATAGAAACGCGGCTATTGTGGTGACAGGCGGCGAGGTGTATCACAAGCGGATACCCGATGCGTTTGGACCGGTGATCGAGGAAAAACTGTCTGAATACGATGTGGATGTTCTCGGGAAAACAATCGTCGATGACGACACGGCGGAGATTACAAAAACGATTCAAGGCTATATTGACCATGGTGCAGACCTGATCATTTGCACGGGCGGCATGAGCGTTGACCCGGACGACACAACGCCGACGGCCATAAAAAACACATCGGCCACACTGGTGACATACGGTGCGCCGGTGCTTCCCGGCGCGATGTTCCTGCTGGCATATTACGAAGCGGGAGACAAGCGGATACCGATACTTGGTTTGCCCGGATGCGTGATGTACGCCAGCCGGACAATATTCGATTTGGTACTGCCGCGCATCATGGCGGGTGAAGAGATCACCCTGCAGGACATTTCCCGTTTGGGACACGGCGGCCTTTGCCTGAAATGTGACGTATGCACTTTCCCAAGCTGCGGCTTTGGGAAGTAGGAGGATATGAATGGATAACGGACTGACTCACTTCGACCAGCAAGGTCATGCGGCGATGGTGGATGTCTCGGATAAAGACATCACAGAGCGTATTGCCGTTGCCAAAGGAAGCATTGAGATGTGCAGGGAAGCATTTGAGGCAGTCAAAAATGGCACGGCTGGCAAGGGTGATGTACTGGGTGTCGCGAGAGTGGCGGGCATCATGGCTGCCAAGCGCACGTCTGAGCTGATTCCGCTTTGCCACCCGCTAATGCTCACCAAGGTGAGCGTGGATTTTGAGATGAATGAGAAAAGCTTATCGGTTGACGCGGTTTGCACAGCCAAGCTGATGGGAAAAACCGGTGTTGAGATGGAGGCACTCACAGGCGTCAGCGTGGCACTGCTTACGGTATACGATATGTGCAAGGCGATAGACAAAGGCATGGTGATATCAGATATTTATCTGGTTGAAAAGAGCGGCGGCAAAAGCGGCCGTTATGAAAACCGGAGATAATAAATTTACCGCTCAAATGCGCAAGAAAAGAGGTTTTTATGAAGAAGGGATTTGGTTTGGTTTTGGTCCTGTGCATGGTGCTGGCACTCATTGGATGCGGCGCGCCTGCAGTGGAATCGCCGTCCGAATCACCGTCGGCAACGGCCACGCCTGAAGCGACGGAAACGGCTGCGCCTGAAGAGTCAGTTAGCCCAGAGGTCTTCGAAGGGCCGGTGGAGCTGACGATTGC